>NZ_JARAVK010000191.1:0-17947 GCF_033792765.1 Streptomyces sp. PA03-6a
ACCAGCAGGTCCAGTCCCTGCAGGGCCTGGACCTCCACGCCCTGGGCGGTGAAGATCCGCACCAGCCGGTCGCAGACGATCAGCGCGTCATGCCCGTAGACGGGCCGCTCCCGGCTCTCGGCGACGCGTCGCTCCAGGTCCGCCAGCGTCGCACCGCTCCGTGCCGCCGTCCCCGGTGTGTCCTGGCTCATTCCCGTTCCCCCATCCGCAGTTCCGTTCCCTCTCCCCGTCGCCCGGTCAGCCACGCCTGCCCCGCCAGCACCACGCAAGCCAGCACCACCAGCGCGGCCGACGGCAGCAGCAGCGACAGCGGGTCCGTACGCAGCACCGTCCCGGACACCCCGGTCACCGGCGCGGCCGCGGAGAAGGCGAGCGCGGTCAGATCCACCCCCTGACGCAGCAATGGGACCGTGGCCAGGCTGACCAGGATGCCGCCCAGGGCTCCCAGCAGGACCTGCGGCAGCATCTCCAGCACGGCCAGCCACTGCCGCTGAGGGCCCGTCATGCCCATCGTCCGCAGCCGCGCCAGCAACGCCTTGCGCTGCGGCGTGTGCACCATCAGGGAGAGCAACAGGGCCAGCGCGCTGTAGCCCGCGCCCGCCGCCACCGCCGCCAGGTAGACCCGCCGGGCGCCGGTCTGGAGTGCCGAGGAGGTGAACGACGCACGTTCCTCGGAGCGGAGGGCCACCGTCAGGTCGGCCGAGGCGGCGCGCGCGGCGGCGTTCAGCGCCCGTCCGTCCAGCCGCGGCCCCGTCACGTAGAGCGCGGTCGCGGCCTGGACAGGGGAGCGGGCGGTCTCGGGGTGCGTACGGGCCAGGCCGGCCGCGGAGACGACGACGAACTCGCCGCCCAGGACGGCGGGCGTCACGTCGCGCACCGCGGCCGTGCGCACCGGGGTCGCCCCGGCGAAGGCCTGCACGGACACGGTCGTCCTGCCGAACTCCCGTGCCAGCGCGGGGGAGACGATCGCGGGGAGAGGCCCGCTGCCGTCGCCCTCCAGTGTCGCGGCGGGGAAGGGGGTGCCGACGCCCGTGGCCGCCACCAGGGCGGCGTAGCGTGCCGGATCGACGACGACCAGGTCGTAGGAGGTACCGGCCGGCGCCGTCGACAGACCCGTCTCGATCCTCACGGGCGAGGTGCCGAGCACGCCGGGCACCCGCCGGACCCGCGCGTCCAGCCCCTCAGGGAGCGTGGTGAGGGACTCGATCCGGGCGTCGCCGCCGACCGCGCGCGTGGCGGCGCGGTCGCGGCCGCTCTCGACGCCGGTGAGGACCGAGCCGCCGAACGACGTCACGGCCAGCGCCACCAGCACGGCCACCAGCGGCAGCGCCGTGGCGGAGGGCGTACGGCCGGCCCGGGCCAGCCCCAGGTACAGCACCGTGCCCCGCATCCGGGCCGCGGGCCGGGACAGCAGCCGCAACGGAAGCGGGTACAGCCGGAGCAGGACCAGCGCCCCGATCACCGCGACCAGCACCGGTGCCGCGGCGGTCAGCACGTCCGCTCCGCCGTCCGCCGTGCCCCTGCGCCGCAGCGCCACGACCGCACCGGTCACGACGACCGCCACCGTCAGCTCCGCCACCGCCCGGCGGCGTGAGGGCCGGGCGTGCACGAGGTCGTCGCGCCGCTCCGGGCCCACCCGGCGGACGAGCGCCACCGCCCGCAGCGGCAGCGCCGGAACGGCGACCGCCGCCACCAGCACCCCGGCGAGCAGGGAGGTGGCGGAGCGCTCGGCCGGCACCAGCAGCAGCGCGAGCAGCACCCCGGCCGCCGTGCACGGGACGACCACGACAGCGCTCTCCGTCAGCAGCCGCGCGCACAGACCCCTCAGGCTGCTCCCGCGCGCCCGCAGCAGCCGCAGCTCGGTCCGGCGACGGGTCGCCGACAGGCCGCCCGCCATCAGCAGCACGATTCCTGCCACGGCGCCCACGCCCACCGTCGCGATCAGCACCAGTGGCGCGGCGGCCTCCCGCTCCCGTACGAACGGCCCCAGCAGCGCGGCGAGTCCGTCCTGACCCACGGTGACCGCCTGGCTTCCGGTCAGTATGCGCAGCTGGGTGGAGTCCGGTCCGCCCGACAGCGACGCCAGCCGGTCGCGCAGCGCGGGCACGTCGTGGGCGCTCAACGCGCCGACGTCGGCGGGGTGGTGCCAGTACAGGCGGGCGCCCTCCGGCAGGTCGAGCACCACGCCTCCGGCGTCCTGGCCGATGAGCGCGGTGAAGTGCCAGTAGTGCTCCGGGTCCTCACCCGGCGGGCCGGGGACGCTCACCAGGGTCGGGGCGAGCAGGTCCTGTTCGGCGTTCCAGAAGGCCTCGCCGGGCGAGTGGGGCTCGACGATCCCGGTGATCCGCACGGTCAGCCCGGCCCCGGTCGTGTCCATCAGGTGGACCGCGGAACCCGCGCGCAGGCCCATCACCTTCGCGGTCCGCGCGGTGACCACCGCCTCCACCTCGCGTTCCCCGGCGGTGGACGCCGGCATGCGCCCGGCGACGAGCCGGGAGCGGGCGGCGAGGGCCGGCTGGGAGATGAGCGTCGCCCGCGGATCGCGGTCCCTGGTCGGCCGGGGCAGGCCGGCATCGGTCGCCGCCGCGGCCTCGGCGTTGCGCACCCCGTACACCGTCTGCGCGGTGTCCAGGGCCAGCGGCGGCCGCACCACACTCCGGAACATGTCCTCGGTCCTGGCGAGTTCCCTCGCCTGGAACGGCGAACCGCCACCGCCCCGCACCCCGGAGAACGACAGGTCCAAGGTGGCCGTGACGCTGCGGTCGGTCAGGGAGGCCCGCCGGAGGGTGTCCCGCAGCGCGGCGTCCTCGTACGCCTCGACGGTGCGGGGCAGCGCCGCCGCGAGGAACGCGGTCACCAGTACCAGGGCGGCCAGCGCCAGCGCCCCACCGGGGGCGGCGCGCAGGCGGGAACCGGTCCACGACGCCGGCCGGGCGGTACGTACATCGGTCACGTCACTCCCCTCCCTGCCGGCGCAGCGCGCGGACCGGATCGGCCGTACGCAACGCCGCCACCGCCACCGCCAGCAGCGGCAGCACCGCCACCGCGGCCAGCAGTTCCAGCAACGGCACGGCGGGCAACTCCACCCGCACCTCGGGCACCGGGCTGTCCGCGCGTGCCGTCAGCACGATCAACGGCACGATCGACCGGGTCAGCGCCCCGCCCAGCAGCGCCCCGACCCCCACCGCCGTCAGCACCAGCAGCCCCTGCTCCGCCGCGACCACCCGGGCCAGCGACTTCCGCGGCGTGCCCAGCGCCCGCAGCAGTGCGAACTCCTCCGAGCGTTCCCGTACCGCTCCCGCCGCCGCGACCGCAAAACCCACCGCCGCCAGCACCGCGGCGGCCACCACCGCCGCCGGCAGGGCCGACAACGGACCCGCGCCCAGCGGGTCGCGCCGCAACTCCGCCCGTGCCTCGTCACGGACCACGATCGTGGCGGCGTCCCCCCGGGCGCGCAGCGCCGAGGCCACACGGGGCGCTCCGGCCGGGCCGGCGGCGAGCCACCACTCGGTGGGTTCCAGCCCGCGCTGGTCCTGGAAGACCAGGGCGCGGTTCAGGCTCGCCAGGTCCAGCAGGACGGCGCCGCCGCCGGTGCCCGTGGAGCCGTCCCGCCCGGTGGTGGGCAGTGCGTGGAGCGACCCCGTGATACGCAGGGACAGCCGTGTGCCGTCCAGTTCGACCGGGACGGTACTGCCGGGCTTCGCGTCGACGGCGCTCAGGAAGGCGTCGGTGACGACCGCGGGCAGCACCGTGGGCGGCCGCGGCCCCGCCCGCAGGGTGAGGGCGGCTCCGTCGGCGCCGTTGGGGACGCCCCGCTGGAAGGGTTCCTCGCCGGTGTCGTAGCGGACGGTCAGCGGGGTGTCCGCGGCGGAGCGCGGTTCGCCGGTGCGTGAGGGGCGGTAGCCGAGGCCGGGGGCCTCGGGGAAGTCGGGGTTGTCGATCTGCGTGCGGGCGGACCAGGCCGTCGTGGTGGGGGAGGGCACCTCGCGTGTGCCGTCGCCGGTGGTCACCGCGTGGACGTCGGTGACCGTCAGGCTGTGCCGCTCGTTCCGCCGGGGCACCAGGTACTCGGCCCGGAACCCGGTCAGACGCAGCGGCCCGGCCGGGCCCGCGCCACGCACCCGGCCCGTGACGGCCGCGAAGTCGGCCTCCAGCACGTGCCGTTCGCCGTCGGCCCGGACCTCGCCGAGGGAGAGCGTGTACGGGACGCCGTACCGGTCGGTCAGCGTCACGAACAGCTGGTCGGTCACCGTGCCGGCGACGGTGCGGTCCCCGGCCCCCAGTGACCGGAGAAGGACCGTCAGGCGGAGCCGGTCCGTGCCGACGGGCAGGACGAATCCGGCGCTGCGGGCGGCGGGGCCGCCGTCCGCACGCAGGGGTCGCACGAGGTCCGCGAGGGGCTCGGCGGACAGGTCGTCACGCAATCGCAGGACACGGGCGGCCGAGGTGCTGTCCACGGCCAGGACGGTGGCGTCGCGGTCGCGGGGCAGGGACACGGTGGCGCGGCCGGCGGGGGTGACGGCCGCGATGCCGGGTACGTCGTCGTAGACGCCGCCCTGCCCGAACGCGGGCGTGGCGGAACCGGACACGCGCAGGTCGGCGCCGACCGCGAAGTCCGCCTGGTCGTCCTGGGACCGGGTCCAGGTGCTGTTCTCGCCGATCGCGAACATGCTGATCGACACGGCGAAGACCAGCAGCAGGGCGGGCCCCGCCCCGCGGCCCGGGCGGCGTGCCAGCTGCCAGCCCACCAGGGACACCGGCAGCCCGCGGGCCTTCGCCGCGCGGCGCTCGCCGAGCCGGGCCGCCAGCGGCAGCAGCCGCAGCGCCAGCACCGCACCCGCCAGCAGGCACAGCGCGGGCGCCCCCACCAGGACCGGATCCAGACCCAGCCGTCCGGAGGTGTCCGTGCTGAGCGTCCCACTGCCCGCCTCGCGGCGGGACAACTGCCAGAACGCCAGGCCGGCCACGAGGACCAGGCCCGCGTCCGCACCCGCCTGCACGCCGGCGGGCAACGCCCGCCGGCGCCGCCGCGCCGTGTACTCCTGCGTGTACGTCCCCGTGCGCCGCAGTACGGGCCCGACGACGGCGAGACCGCAGGCCAGCGCGGTGAGCGCGGCCACCCACCAGGCCGTCAGCGGCGAGGGCTCCAGCCGTACCCCCGCCCGCGCCAGCGCCCCGTGACCGGCGAGCAGCCGCACCAGCCGGCCGGAGAGCAGCGGGGCCAGCACCACGGCCGGTACGGTCAGCAGCAGGGCCTCGGCCGTGGCGAAACCGGTCATCTGGGCGCGCGAGCCGCCGCGGGCCCGCAACTGCGCGGTCTCGGCGGAGCGTTCCTCCGCGAGCAGTCCGGCGACCAGGAGCAGGGAGAGAGCGGCCAGCAACATCAGCTGCAGAACGCTGATCAGCAGGGTCGACCGGCTCACCAGCAAGGTTCCGCGCAACTCCACCAGCAGATCGGGGAGTTCACTGCTCGCCACGACGGAGTTCGCGGCCTGCAGGGTGCCCAGGCGCTGCACCGTCCGCTGGACGCTCCCGCTGACGCCGTCGGCGCGGGCCGTGGTCATCGCGGCGAAGTCCCCCTGCGCCTGCCAGGCCATCTCCACGGCGGGGACCCCGCCGGGGCCGAAGGCCCCCGGGGAGGTGACCATCGGCCCGTACGTGGTGAAGGAGAGCGTCCGCACGCCGCGGCCGCCCAGCGGGTCGAGCCGCCAGTACAGGGCATATCGGTCGACCGGCCGGTATGTCCCCGTCACGCGGACCCGCAGCGTGCCGTGGCGCAGCCGGTCGGTCAGGGTGAGCACCTGCCCGGTGCGCACCTTCAGCGCTTCCGCGGCCGCCTCGGGCAGCGCCACCGGGACCGGTCCGCCGGCCGCCGGGGCACCGGGGAAGGTGCCCTCGGCCATGGTCACCCGCGCCCGGTCCAGCGTCGACAGCACCGTCAGGTCCGGGTCCCCGGTGCGCGGGGCTCCGCGCGGCCGCAGGGTCATCGGCAGTCCGTACGGGCCGGAACGGGTGACCCCGGTGACGGACACCGGCAGGCCGTCGTAGGCGCCGACGACCGTGGCACGCACGGCCCCGTCGGCCGCGCCCGGGTCCTTGCCGTCGACGTCGGCGGTGATCCCGACCAGTGTCCGTGCCGCCGACTGCTCCTGCAGCGCGCGCCGCAGACCGGCGTCCCCCACGGCCGAGCTGAACGCGGCGAGCGCGGCGACCGCGCAGGTGGTGAGGAGCACGGAGAGCAGGGCGGCGGCGAGCAGCAGACGGTGTGCGCGCAGACGCAGGAACACGAACCCCGGCACCATGCCCCCCGTTCTCGATGGCCCGTGCAATGAGATTGGCACAGACTACGCCCACCCGGCCCCGGGGCTAAGGGCCCGGCCGTCACCGGTTCCGTCCCCAACACACCTGACTCCGATCGCCGTTGATGAGGCAGATGGGACGGCGCCTCCCGGCCGCGGCCGGGAGGCGCCGTGGTCGGCGTCGCTCAGCGGGCGCTGTGCTGGGCGCGCTGGTAGAGCGGCCCGGTGACGGCCGAGGTGAACTGCGGGCCCACCAGGTGCCGTGTGCAGCCCGGGGCCGGATCCCAGGGGTCGCAGGCGTTGCCCGCGACGTCGATCCGGCTGCCCTCGGAGTTGTCGCCGACGACGGTGCCCAGACCGGACTCCGGGTCGAGACCGGCTATCCGCGGGCCCCCGCTGGAGCCGCCGCCCATGATGCACTCGGTCCCCCACAGCCCCTTCGCCGCGGGGTACTCGGGGGTGCCGACGACCTGCTCGGCCCGTCCGGTGCAGTAGGCGAGCCGCTCGCCGGTGTACTCGGGAAGGCCCTCGCGCTCCGGGTCCGAGGCCGCGCGGGGGTAACCGAACTGGTGGACCAGCCGGTCGCCGGGCCGGTCGAAGCCGATCCTCTGCGCCGCGCCGGCCGCGGCCTGGACGGTCCGGCCCCGCGCGTCCGTGTTGAGGACCACGAACGCCTGGTCGTAGGCGCCGTAGACCTCACCGTGCTGCTGGTCGTTCTCCAGCCAGGTCGGGGCGACGACCCCCAGCCGGCCGGTGAACTTCCCGTAGGGCGCCCGTCCGTCGCGGTAGCCGGGCACGAACAGCACGTTCCGCGTCCACTGGTTGTCCTCACCGATGAGGTCGGTGTTGTTCACGCAGTGCCCCGCGGTGACCACGGTGCTGCCGTTGGCGCTGTCGACGACGGTGGCGGTGCAACTGGAGTCCTCGCCGTGGTCGGTGAAGAACAGCCGGCCCACCGTACGGCCGAGGGCGCTCGGCCCCGTCCACGGGGCGCCGTCGGGACCGCTCTTGGGCGGGTTGCCCGACGAGGGCTGGGTCAGCGCCGCGATCCGCTCCGGCGTCCAGTAGCCGAGGACCGCCTGCCGCTCGGCCCGGGTGACCGCCTGGTCGTGGACGGCCACGGCGGCCGTGGACGGCTGGACGGCGCCGGCGGCCGACGCCTCCGGGGCCGTGACGAGCACGGCCGCGGCGACGAGGGCGGCCGCCAGGAGCGGCCGGTGGAGGTGCGCGGAAGGGGGTACCTGACGTGACGGCATGCTGCTCCTCGGGACGTCGATCGCACTGCCCCGCAGGCCGCGTGCCGGTGACACGCGCCTGCGGGCAGAAGGACGTGCGATACAGACGTCCGGGAGGGGCAGTCGGTTGGGACCGGTCGCCAGCGCCTGCCGGCGGCCGCGGCTCAGGCCTTCGGCTGGGTGAAGCGGATGCTGTTGCCGAAGGGGTCGCGCAGGCCGCAGTCGATCCCGTACGGGCGCTCGGTCGGCTCCTCGGTGAACTCCACGCCCAGGTCCCGGAGCGTCTCGTACGTCTTGCGGCAGTCGTCGGTGCTGAAGATCAGGTGGCCGCCCGTGGCGCCCTTGGCGACCAGCTCGCGGACCTGCTGCGCGGTCTCCTCGGACATCGCCGGCGGGCCCGGCTTCTCCAGCAGGATCTGGCGCTCCGGGTGGCCGGGGACGTTCACCGTGAGCCAGCGCATGAAGCCCAGGTCGACGTCCGCGTTCACCTCCAGGCCGAGCTTGCCGACGTAGAAGTCGAGGGCCTCGTCCTGGTCCAGGACGTAGATCTGCGAGTGCGTGATGGCGTTGAACATGTGCATCACGCTACTGGCCGGGCCGGGCGAAAACTTATCCAAAACTGCTCGGCCTGCCCGGCCCGCTCCGCCCGCGATCAGGCACGCGGCCGCATCCACGCCTTCGCGAAGCACGTCGGCACGTCCATGGCGGTCGCCTGCTTGCGGTACGCCCGCGGCGACGTGCCCACGATGTCGCGGAAGGTGCGGCTGAAGGTCCCCGTGCTGCCGAAGCCGACCTCGAAGCAGATGTCCGTCACGCTGCGGTCGCTCTCCCGCAGCAGGAACATCGCCCGCTCCACGCGGCGGCGCTGCAGGTAGCGGTGCGGCGTCTCCCCGAAGGTGGCCCGGAAGGTGCGGGTGAAGTGCGCCTGCGACACATGGGCGATCCGGGCCAGCGCCGGAACGTCCAGCGGCTGCGCGTACGCACGGTCCATCGCGTCCCGTGCCCGGAGCATCCGGCGGTTGGTCTCTTCTGCGGCGCGGCTCACGGAGCCCATGAGACCACACACCCCCGGCGCCCCGGACCGGGGCGCCGGGGGTGTGCGGAACGCCCACCGTCAGACCGGATCACCAGGACCGGCACCGATCGGGCGACTCGGGCGACTCGGGCGACTCGGACGGCCGGGCGGCCGGGCGGCCGGGCGGCCCGGTCGAGCCCCAGGGCCGAGGTACGGGTCGGGCAGTGCGGGGAGCCGGGCGGACGACCTTGGCCGTCCCGGCACGGGTCCGTCCCCCAGGCGCAGTCCTCGGCAGGGATCACCGTGACCGTCGCCATGCCGTGCGAGGCGAAGCAGTTGTCGTTCCCGTTGTACGCGGCCGTGATAAGCCGCCGCTCCGGGACGGCGGGCGGGTCGTCCAGGGACCCGTGCGGACGCCTCAGTGCCCGCCCGCCGGTGCGCCGCCCATCATCCGCAGCATCCGCCGGCCGCCCGTGCCGAGGAAGCGGGCCAGCAGCACGGCGGCGAGCGCGAGGAAGGCGATGTTGAGCCAGGTGGTGTAGTCCCAGTGGACGCCGCCGCCGGGGACGTGGGCGCTCGACCGGTCGGGGATCAGACCGAGCGCGCCGAAGAGCACCTCGACGACGTAGCCGGCGACGGCCATGGCGACGTAGAAGGTCCACAGGACCAGCAGGGCCGTGCGGCGGCCGTAGTACTTCCGGTAGATGTTCAGGATCGGCAGGATCAGCAGGTCGGCGAAGATGAACGACACCACGCCGCCGAAACTGATGCCCCCGGTCCACAGGACCACCGCGAGGGGCACGTTGCCGACCGAGCAGACGAACGAGGCCATGGCGACGAGCGGCCCGATCAGCGGGCCCCACAGCTTCGCGGCGAGCGGATGCCCCTCGAAGAAGAAGGCCTGCCAGAAGGAGTCCGGCACCCAGGCGGCGACGGCGCCGGCGATGAGCAGGCCGAGCACGAGGTCGCGCAGGATCGCCGCCCACTCCATCACGAAGACGTGCGACGTGGCGGTGAAGCCCTCGGGGGACAGCAGGCGTCGCAGGAACGGGCCCTCGTGGCGCACGGACATGTCCATCGCCGCGTGCCCCTCCATGGACCCGGCGAGCCCGCGGTCGGCCTGGGCGCGGGCCTCCCGCAGCAGGTCCGGCCGGAGCAGGCGCCGGAAGAACAGCGCGAGGACGACGATCATGACCGGCCCGCCGACGAACTCCGCCACCGTGAACTGCCAGCCCAGGAGCAGGGCCAGCAGGACGCCGAGTTCGACCACGAGGTTGGTGGAGGCGATCTCGAAGGCCATCGCCGCCGTGAAGCTCGCCCCCTTGCGGAAGAGCGAGCGGGCGAGGGCGACGGCGGCGTAGGAGCAGGACGAGGACGCCGCGCCCAGGCCCGCGGCGATCACCAGCGTCCGGGGCCGGTCGTCACCGAGCAGGCCGACGACGCCCTGCTTGCGGGCCACGGCCTGGACGACCGCGGACAGCGCGAAACCGAGGATCAGAGCCCAGGTGATGTCCCAGGTCATGGCGAACGTGATGGACAGGGCGTGGAGGACGGCGTCCATGCGGTCAGACCGCGACCGGGGCCGGTTCGCAACGCTCCATCAGGTGCGCCGCGGTGTCCGGGGCGAAGAGCGCGGCGGCGGCCGGGGAGGGGGTGCGGCGCAGGCGGCGCGGACGGGTGAGGCCGTCCAGGACGTCGATCAGCGTCCAGGGGTCGGTGGCGAAGCGGGTCAGACCGAGCGCCGCCATCTGGTGCGCCCCGGCCTTGCCGTGGCCCGGGATGGGGCGGTAGCCGACGACGGGCAGTCCCATGGCCAGTGCTTCGAGCGCGGTCTGCCCCGCGGCGTTGTCCACCAGCGCGTCCGCCGCGCTCATCAGCGCGGGCATGTCCCGCTCCCAGCCCAGCGCGAGCGTCCCGGGGACGCGGGAGAGCCGGGCCCGCAGCCGCCGGTTCTCGCCGCACAGCGCCACCGGCAGGAAACCGGCCCGCGCGAGCAGGGCGGCCGTGTCCGCCAGGTGCGTGCCGGCGCCCCAGGCGCCCGCGGAGAGCAGGACGACCGGCCGGTCCGGCGCCCGGGAACGGAACACCCGGTGCCAGGGCCCGGCGTCCGGGGCGGGCGCCAGGAAGCGGGACGCGACCAGGGGACCGGTCGCGGCGGCCGGGCGGCCGGTGGCCTCCCGCACCCGGCGGGCGGCGCTTTCGGTGAGGCAGCAGTACAGGTCGTTGCCGGGGTGGAGCCACTGGCTGTGCACGTCGAAGTCCGTGACCACCACCGCGCTGGGCACCGCGAGCGTTCCGCGGGCCCGCATCCCGCCGGTGAGCTGCGCCGCCAGGTGGAACACCGGGACGACCAGCCCGGGCCGCTCGCGCCGGACGAGTTCGGCGAGCCCGCGCTCGGCGAGTCCGGCCAGCCCGGCCGGGCCGGGCGTGCGGCGTGACCCGCCGGGGCGCAGGAACGTCGCGTAGATGCCCGCGTAGAGCACCGGGAGGTGCAGGACCGTGGCGCGGTAGAAGGCGCGCAGCGCCGCGCCGGCGTGCGCGGGAAGGAGTTCCAGCACGTCGGCCCTGCGGGCCTGCCCGCCGCGCGCGGTGAGCCGTGCGACGAGCTCGTCGGCGACGGCGTCGTGACCGGCGCCCATGGCGGCGCTGAGCACGAGGAAGCGCCGGGGCGTACGGTCCGTCCGCCCGGTGTGCGTCACCGCGGCACCACGTCCCGTCGGGAGGGAACGGGCGGCGCTGCTGCGGGCACATCCGGCACGTGATCACCTCGTACACCAGTTGCGGACTACTCGGGTCTAACCGATTTGCCCCGTCTTGAAACGAACCGCCCCGCATCACGGGGCGACCCCCGCCCCTTGCCTCCCGGCCGGGTCGCCCACAGAGCCGGTCCGGCGATCGGGCGGTTTACTGAGACCGGAGGGGGACGTGCCCCGGGGGGAGCCGCACCGGCCATCCCGGGCGGCAGCTGCAGCGGCAGGGACGGAAAGCAGCGGCAGGGACAGAAAGCGATGCCATGACCTCTCACCCTCCCCAGGCGGTCTCCGGCGGCAAGGCGGTACGCGGCAAGCCCGTGCGCGGTCCGGCGGACCCGGGCGGCGGACCGGCCCCGGTCGCGCTGGTGACCGGGGCGTCCTCGGGCATCGGCGCCGCGGTCGCCGACCGCCTCGCCGCCGAGGGATGGCGGTTGCTGGTCAGCGGCCGCGACCACCAGCGTCTGCGGGCGGTCGCGGAGCGGACCTCCGGGACCGCGCTCCCCGCCGACCTGGAGGACCCGCAGGGCACCGGGCGGCTGGTGCGCGACGCCGCGCTCGTGACGGGCGGCCGGGTCGACCTGCTGGTGGCCGGGGCGGGCATCGGCTGGGCCGGTCCCTTCGCCTCGATGCCGCAGGGGGTCATCGAGCGGATCTTCATGGTGGACGTCGTCGCGGCGATGGAGCTGGTCCGCCGGGTGCTCCCGGGCATGCTGGCCCGGCGCAGCGGCCACATCGTGCTGATCGGCTCCTTCGCGGGCAGCGTCGGTGTCCGCGACGAGGCCGTGTACTCCGCGGCCAAGGCGGCGCTCGGCGCCTTCGCCGACTCGCTCCGCTACGAGCTGGCCGGCAGCGGGGTGCGCATCACCCATGTCATCCCGGGCGTCGTCGACACCCCGTTCTTCGCGACGCGGGGGGTGGCGTACACCCGTTCCCGGCCCCGACCGATGCCTGCCGAGCGGGTCGCCCGGGTGGTGACCGACGCGATCCGCAAGGGACGGGACGAGGTGTACGTCCCCCGCTGGCTGCGGATCCCGGTCGCCGTGCGCGGCGTCCTGCCCTGGGTCTACCGGCGTCTCGCGGGCAAGTACGGATGACGCGGTGCCCGCCCTGACCGTCGTGCTGGCACTGCTGGCGGCCCTCGCCAACGGCGCGGCCTCCGCTCTGCAGCGGCGCGCCGCCCTGCAGCAGCAGGAGGAAGAGGGCGCGGGGCACGGTCTGCGCGGGCGGCTGCGGCACCTGCTGCGACTGGTGCGGCGCCCGTTCTGGGCGGCCGGAATGGCGGCGCTCGTGGTCTCCGGGGTCCTGCAGGCCAGCGCCCTGGCGGTGGGGCAACTGTCGGTGGTGCAGCCGCTCATGGCCACCGAGCTGCTGTTCACCCTGATGGCGGGGAGCCTGGCGTTCTCCCGGCGGCCCGACGCCGGGACCTGGGTGTGGTTCCTGGCGCTGGCCGGCGGACTGGCCCTGTTCCTCGGTGCCGCGACGCCGTCCGGCGGGCAGGCGCAGGCCCTGCCCGGCACCTGGCCGCGCGCCGGTGTGCCGCTGGCGGTGCTGGTGCTCGTCCTGTGGCTCGTCGGGCGGGCGCTGAGCGGCGGTGCACGGGCCTGCGTCCTGGGGTGCGCCACGGCGGCCTGCTTCGCCTGCACGGCAGCGCTGATCAAGGACGTCACGGGTCGCATCCCCGAGGGCCTGCCGCGGGTGTTCGCCTCCTGGCAGCTGTACGCGGTGGGCGCGGTCGGCCTGCTCAGCCTGCTGCTGCTCCAGGTCACCCTGCGGGCCGGCAGCCTCGCGGCGTCCCAGCCGGCGCTCACCATCGGGGACGCGGTGGTGAGCGTGGCGCTGGGCTGGGTGCTCTTCGGGGAACGGATCGCGCTCGGGGCGCACGTCGTGCCCGAGGCGGCCGGCGTCGTCCTGATGGCCGCCGGAGCCGTCGGCCTGTCGCGCTCGCCCGCCGTGGCCGGCGGCTGGGACGTGCCGCGCGGGAAGCGTCCGGGCGCCCCGGAGGGCCGTCACCGTACCGTCCACGGGGGGCCGGGATGAGGCGCGGCGGCGACGTCCGGCGGGCGGCGCTGGCGGGGGGCGTCCTGGTGGCCGGCCACATCGTCCCGGCCGCCACCTGGCTGCCCGGGCTGCGCCGCCGGGCCTTCCCCGCCCTGGCCGGCCTCGGACGCCCCGACCACGTGGCCCTCACCTTCGACGACGGGCCCGATCCGGTCTCCACCCCGCGCTTCCTGGACGCCCTCGACGAACTCTCGGTCCGGGCCACCTTCTTCGTCCTGGGCGCGCGGGTGGGCGGCCACCCCCGGATCGTGCGCGAGGCCGTCCGGCGCGGCCACGAGATCGCCGTCCACGGCTGGACCCACGACCGCCCGTGGCTGCCCGGACCCGCCCGCGACCGGGCCGATCTGGCCCGCGCCGTCCGGGCGGTCCACGACGCCTGCGGCGCCGCGCCGGTCTGGTACCGCCCTCCGTACGGCATCCTCACCGGAGGACGCTGGGCGGCGGCCGCGTGCACCGGCCTGACCCCGGTCCTGTGGAGCGCCTGGGGCCGCGACTGGAGCACCGGCGCCACCGGGGAGTCCGTACTGGCGACCCTCCGGCCCGACCTGCGCGCGGGCGCCACCGTCCTGCTCCACGACAGCGACCACGCCTCCGCCCCGGGTTCCTGGCGCGCCACCCTCGCGGCGCTTCCCGCCCTGGTCACGACGTGCCGGGACGCCGGTCTGACGGTCGGGCCCCTCGTGGAGCACGGCGTCGGCGCGGGCGTTTGACGGTCGACCGGAGCCGACGGACACTCGATTGATAGGTGCCCGATACATATCACCGAGAGTGACAACCGCGCCGCGGAGCCGGCCAGGGCCAACCCGATCCGTGACGTCGCGAACGACGGACGGGCACAGCGATAGCCCGGAGGCATACGCATGTGCGGAATCGCCGGATGGATCTCGTTCCGCAGGGACCTGGGGAACGAGCAGGAAACAGTCGACGCGATGACCGAGACGATGGCCTGCCGTGGGCCTGACGACCGCGGCACGTGGGTCGACGGACCCGCCGCGCTCGGACACCGCAGGCTCGCGATCATCGACCTGCCGGGCGGCCGGCAGCCGATGAGCGCCGAGGCACCCGAGGGCGGCGCGGTGGCGATGGTGTACTCGGGTGAGGCCTACAACTTCACCGAACTGCGCAAGGAACTGACCGTGCGCGGCCACCGCTTCACCACCACCTCCGACACCGAAGTGGTGCTGCGCGGCTACCTGGAGTGGGGGGAGGGCGTCGCGGAACGGCTCAACGGCATGTACGCCTTCGCCATCTGGGACAGCCGCGAGCAGAAGCTCGTCATGATCCGCGACCGGATGGGGATCAAGCCGTTCTACTACTACCCGACCGACGACGGCGTGCTCTTCGGGTCCGAGCCCAAGGCGATCCTGGCCAACCCGCTCGTCCCTCGCCGCGTCACCCTGGACGGGCTGCGGGAGCTCTTCGCCTTCGTCAAGACGCCCGGTCACGCGATCTGGGACGGCATGCGCGAGGTCGAGCCCGGCACCGTCGTCACCGTCGGACGGGGTGGCATCCGCACCCACGTCTACTGGGCGCTGCGGACCGAGCCGCACACCGACGACAAGGAGACCTCGATCGCGCGCGTGCGCGAGCTGCTCGAGGACATCGTGCGGCGCCAGCTCGTCTCCGACGTGCCGCGCTGCACCCTGCTCTCCGGCGGTCTGGACTCCTCGGCGATGACGGCGATCGCGGCGCGGCAACTCGCCGACCAGGGCGAGAAGGTGCGCAGCTTCGCGGTCGACTTCGTCGGCCAGACCGAGCACTTCGTCCCCGACAGCCTGCGCGGGACGCCCGACACCCCGTTCGTCCACGACGTCGCCGAACTCTGCGGGACCGAGCACCAGGACATCGTCCTCGACTCCGACCAGCTCGCCGATCCGGACGTGCGGGCCAGGGTGATCCGCGCCCGTGACATCCCGGCCGGGCTCGGCGACATGGACTCCTCCCTCTACCTGCTGTTCAAGGCCATCCGGCAGCACTCGACCGTCGCGCTTTCCGGAGAGTCGGCCGACGAGGTCTTCGGCGGCTACCGCCAGTTCTTCGACGAGGAGGCCCGCAGGGCCGACACCTTCCCCTGGCTGGTGCGGTTCACGACGGAGTTCGGCGACGACGGCAACATCCTCACCGACCAGGTGGCCAAGTCACTGGACCTGGAGGGCTACGTCCACGACGGCTACCGCCGCGCGGTCGCCGGCGTCGAACGCCTCGACGACGATAGCGACTTCGAGTACCGGATGCGCGTCATCAGCCACCTCCACCTCACCCGCTTCGTGCGCATCCTCCTCGACCGCAAGGACCGGGCGAGCATGGCCAACGGGCTGGAGGTCAGGGTCCCGTTCTGCGACCACCGCCTGGTCCAGTACGTCTACAACGCGCCCTGGTCGCTGAAGTCCTTCGACGGCAGGGAGAAGAGCCTGCTGCGCGAGGCCACCGCGGACGTGCTGCCCCGCTCGGTCTACGACCGGGTGAAGAGCCCGTACCCCTCCACCCAGGACCCCAAGTACTTCGTCGCGCTCCAGGAGAACGCCAAGGACCTGCTGGCCAAGCCCACGCACCCGGTGTTCGACCTGGTCAGCCGGACCTGGCTGGAGGACGCGGTCAGGACCGACACCCCGGTCAGCACGCACGCCGCCCGGCACGGCCTGGAACGCGCCCTCGACCTGGCGCTGTGGATGGACCTGTACTCGCCCACGATCGGGATCCCCTGACCCGACGGAGACCACGCGAGGGGGCGGACGATGGCGGCGGTCGGTGAGGAAGACGCCCTGGACTTCGTGGTGTCCCTGCACCGCCTGGTGCGGCTGCTGCGCCGCGCCCGCCCCGAGCCGAAGGTCCAGCCGACCCCGCTCATCGTCCTCGCCCTGCTGAACCAGTACGGTCCCTCGCGCGTCGGCGTCCTCGCCGAGCGGGCCGCCTGCACCCAGCCCACGATCACCGCCGCGGTGACGCAACTGGAGGCGGCCGGGCTGGTCCGCCGCGAACCCGACCCGGCCGACGGCCGTGCCACACGGGTGGTCATGACCGCGCCGGGCCGGCGGGAACTCGTGCGGATGGCCCGCGGCGAGGCCGAGGCCCTCGCCGTGCGCCTGGGCACCCTGCCGCCGGAGGACGTGCGCAAGGTCCTCGAGGCGGGCCGTCTGCTGCGCCGCCTGACCGACCGCGACTGACACCCGGACGGCGCGGACCCCTCCGGACCTGGTTCATCGGCCCTCGCCGACCACAGGGCGTACGCCCCCGTGGTGAGGGCCGTCGGCACGTGCCTGCGCGCCTGCGCGGCGGACGGCAGCGTTCGCCCCGGGCTCGCCCCGCAGGACGTGCTGCTGCTGATGGGCTTCCTCTGGCGCGTCGGCGCCGACACCCGCGGCCGGGACCGGGGCCACCGCGTCACCGACCTGGTCGTCAACGGCCTGTGCCCCCCCGGCACATGGCCGGTCCTTGATCGACCGAGGCTAGTATGTGCGCGTCCGGACGCCGGGGTGGGGAGCTGGTCGTGGTCGAGATGACGGAGCGTCGCAGACGTGGAGCGGCGGCGGTGTTGGCGGGGGTCGCCGTGGTGCTCGTCCTCGGCGCCTGGGCGGGGCGTCGGGAGAGGCTCCGCTCGGGCGGCCTGCTGGTCGCGGTCCGGCTCCTGGACCATCCCTTGGTGTTCGGCATCGCGACGGGCGTGGTGCTGACAGCGGCGCTGATCCTCGCGGTGCGCGGCCCCGTCCTGCGCTCCCTGATCCTGGTGGCGGGCGTCTTCGGCACGCTGGCGCTCGGTGCGGCGATCTCCCTGTTCAGTCATGGCGGGGAGGAGACGATGAGCAAGGCGGCGCCCGGCCACCCCGACCGGGAGCTCGTGGTCGTGGAGGGGGCCGCCATGATCGACCCGCTGTGGTGGGTCTACGTCGACGAGGGGTCGTGGCTCACGGCACGCCGCTGGCGCGTCGGCTTCGTCAACGGCGACAGCTGTGACCTGGTCGCGGTGGAGTGGGACGGGCCGGACCGCGTCCGCGTGACCCTGGACGCCGGCGAGGGCGACGAGGTCCACGTGATCCGGCTCTCCCCGGCCGACGGCAGGCCCGACCGTACGGTGGACCGGGGCTGACGCGCCCGCACCTCAGGCCCGTTGCCGGGTCGCCGTCCCCACGGGGGACAGCGCCGTGCGGAGCGGCCGCCGCCCGGAGACGCCGAGACCTCGTCCACCGCAAGCGGCTCCCCGAGGGCGGTCACTTCGCCGCCTGGGAGCAGCCGGAGCTGTTCGTGAACGAGGTCCGCGCGGGCTTCCGCCCGATGCGCCGACCGCGCCCGGGTTGCGGAATCCCACGGTCCTCGCGGACGGTGGGATTCCGGGCCGCACGACCGAGGAGGAGGTGCCGCCATGGACGTCCCGACCCTGGCCGGGCTCCTGCACGAGACCGAGGAGCGCCACGGCGCGTACGAGGCGATCGCTCCGGAGCACCACTGGTGGGACTGGTACGCCGCCTACCTGTTCGCCCGTGAGCAGGGCCGTACCCCCGACGAGGCCGCCCGTGAGGCCGCGGCCCACATGCAGGCGCTGCTGGGCTAGGCCGTGTCGTCACATGCCCGCCCCCAACCTTCGGCCGGGGG
>NZ_JARAVK010000192.1:0-17914 GCF_033792765.1 Streptomyces sp. PA03-6a
CTTCCACGGCCGCTCCCTGCTGCTCCCCCCCCCCGGCACCGTCCCCTCCCGCCAGGCCTGCCTGGTCGGCGAGGGTGACGGCGACCAGGCGGGCCTGGCGGGAGGGGACGGTGCCGGGGGTGGGGAGCAGCATGAAGCGGCCGTGGAAGTGGCCGTTGTGGAAGACGCGGAGCTCGACCTCCTGGTCCGGCAGTCCCAGCGTGTCCGCGTCCCAGGGGCGGCGGCCCCGCACCACGGTGCCGTCCTGCTCGATCCGCGGCGGGTGCCCGACGAGGGTGCCGTACTCGAAACGGCAGCCGCGCAGGTGGAGCAGGCTGACCAGCTGGTCGCGGACGTGCTCGACCACGACGTGCGGGGAGAGCGCGGACTGGGCCAGCCGTGCGGTCTCGTGGATGCGCGCGAGGTGGTCGGCGTCGGTGATCGCGATCACCGCGAGCCGCCTGGTGCGGGCGGCGAGCTGGGAGACGGCCAGGCCCACGGCGAGCAGCAGGACCGCCGTCGCCACGTCGCCCGGCCCGCTGATGGTGAACCGCTCGTAGGGCGGGGCGAAGAAGAAGTCGAACCAGGCCGCCGCGGACAGCGCGGCGAGCGCCCCGGCGCGGCGGCTGCCGAGGACGGCGACCGCCACGACCGCTACCACCAGCACCAGGGCCACGAGCGTGTTCGACACCTGGGTGCGGAAGGGCACGAGCACCAGGCACACCAGCGGCGGCAGGAGGAGCGCGGCGGGCAGGGCGAGCCGCGTCGGGTGGGCGAACGGGAAGGAACAGCGCGTCATGGTCATCGCCTCCGTCGAAGGGGCCTGCCGGGCCCCGGGGTCACCGCAGTGGCGTGGCGGCGTGCAGGGGCAGCCGCCAGGCGTTGCGGCGGTGCACGTCGTCGAGGACCTCGTGGAGCGGGGAGCGGGGTACGGCCAGCACCGGGCAGGCCGCGTGGACCAGGCAGTGCCGGGCCACCGAGGGGCTCAGCAGGCGGCGCAGCCGGCCGCGGCGTCCGGCGCCGACGACCAGCAGGTCGTCCGGGCGGTCCGCGACGTGGGTCAGCGCCCATCCCGCGGGCCCGCGGACGAGGAGCGCGCGCATGGGGAGGTCGGCCGGAAGGCCGCCGAAGGCGGACTCGACGGCGCCGACCAGCTGCTGCCGGGCCCGGTCCTGCCATTCCCGCAGCAGCGGCGGGCAGGGGGAGCGCCGGTAGGCGAACTCCCCGCCCGGCGGTTCCCAGGCGAGCACGGTGACCAGCACCGCGCCCGTGCGGCGTGCCTCGGCGGCGGCCCGGTGCAGCGCCGTGAGGCTGCCGAGGGAGCCGCTCACCCCCACGACCACGCGGTGGTTTCCGGCGTCATCCATGCCTTCCATGGAAGACCCGCGCGGGGTGCCGCGGGGGCTTCTTGTCGTCCTCTTGTCGCCGCGCGGCGCACCCCTGACGCCGCCCTGACCCGCCGGTCCCGACCCGGCGGTCCTGACCCGCGGGGGTTCAGGCCGGATAGGCGTGCGCCTGGGCCGCCTTGACGGTGGCCCACACCTCGGCGCCGGGGTGCAGCCCGAGTTCGGCGGTGGCCACCGTGGTGAGGTCGGCGGCGAGCGGGAGTTCGCCCTGGACGTCGACGCGGATCTGGTCGCCGTGCGACTCGAGGCCCGCGACCCGGCCGTGCCACAGGTTCCGGGCGCTGGAGCCGGTGGGGCGGTCCCGGTGGAGGGTGACGGCGCCGGGCGGGAAGGCCACGAAGGCCGGACCGGAGAGTACCTCGGTGGTGGTGATGGCCGGTCCGCCGTCGATTCGTACGGTGTGCCCCTCGGCGCGGCCCCGGTAGAGGTTGAGGCCGACGAGGTGCGCGATGTAGTCGGTGCGCGGGCGGCGGGCGATCTCGGCGGGGGTGCCCTCCTGGACGGAGCCGCCGTGCTCGATGACCACCAGCCGGTCGGCCAGCACCATGGCGTCCAGCGGGTCGTGCGTGACCAGGACGGCCACCGCCTCGAAGTCGGCCAGGTGGCGGCGGAGCTGGGAGCGGATGTCCAGGCGGGTGCGGGCGTCGAGCGCGGCCAGCGGTTCGTCCAGCAGCAGCAGGCGGGGGCGGGTGGCCAGCGCCCGGGCGAGGGCGACGCGCTGCGCCTGGCCGCCGGAGAGCCGGCGGGGCCGGGCGGCGGCGTGCTCGGCCAGGCCCATCCGCTCCAGCCACGCGGCGGCCTCGGCGCGGGCCCGCGCCTTGGGCACGCCGTGGCAGCGCGGGCCGAAGGCGACGTTGTCCAGCGCGGACAGGTGCGGGAAGAGCAGGTAGTCCTGGAAGACCACGCCCACCGGGCGGGTCTCGGGGGGCGTGCCGTCCAGGGCGGCGCCGTCCAGCCGCAGGTGGCCGGCGGTGAGCGGGGTCAGCCCGGCCAGGGCCCGCAGCGCGGTGGTCTTGCCCGCGCCGTTGGGCCCGAGCAGGGCGAGCACCTCGCCGGGGGCGGCGGTGAGCCTCACGTCGAGGCGGAAGGCGCCGCGGTCGACGACCAGCCGGGCGTCCAGGCCCTCGGGGGCCGGGCTGCCGGAGGTCGCGGGTGCTTTGTCCAGGGAGGTCATGGCGTGGTCATCCAGCGGTCGCGCAGCCCGGCCAGGACGGCGATCGAGACGGCGAGCAGCACCAGGCTGAGCGCGATGGCGGCGGCCGGGTCGCTCTGCAGGGCGAGGTAGACGGCGAGCGGCATCGTCTGCGTACGGCCGGGGAAGTTGCCCGCGAAGGTGATGGTGGCGCCGAACTCGCCGAGCGCCCGTGCCCAGGCCAGGACGGCCCCGGCGGCGATGCCCGGGGCGATCAGCGGCAGCGTCACCCGGCGGAAGGCGGTGAAGCGGGAGGCGCCGAGGGTGGTGGCGGCCTCCTCGTAGCGCGGGTCGGCGGCCCGCAGGGTGCCCTCGACGCTGATGACCAGGAACGGCATCGCGACGAAGGCCTCCGCGACGACGACGCCCGCCGTGGTGAAGGGCAGCGTCACCCCGAACCACTGGTCCAGCCACCGCCCGGCGATGCCGTTGCGGCCCAGCGCCAGCAGCAGCGCGACACCGCCGACGACGGGCGGCAGCACCAGGGGCAGCGTCACCAGGGCGCGCAGCAGCCGGCGCCCGGGGAACTCGGTGCGGGCCAGCAGCCAGGCCAGGGGCACGCCCAGCACCAGGGTCACCGCGGTGGCGAGGGTGGCGCAGATCAGGGAGAGCCGCAGCGCCTGCCACACCCCGGGACTGGTGAGCTGCGCGGGCAGTTCGCTCCACGGGGTGCGGACCAGCAGCCCGGCGAGCGGCAGCACCAGGAAGACGAGACCGAGCAGGGCCGGCAGCAGCAGCGGCAGGGGCACCGGGGAACGGTGACCCTGCCGGCGGCCGGCGCGGCGCGGCCGGGACTCCAGGAGTTCGGGCGCGCCGCCGCGGTGGTCGGTCACGGCTTGAGGAAGCCCGCCTCGCTCAGCACCTTCGCGCCCTGGTCGGACCGGACGAAGGCGATGAAGGCCTCGGCGGCCCCGGCGTTGGGCGCGTCCTTGAGCAGGACGATCGGGTAGTCGTTGACGGCACCGGCGGACTCGGGGAACTCCACGCCCTCCACCTTGCCGGCGGCGGCCTTCACATCGGTCTTGTAGACCACGGAGGCGTCGACCTCCTTCAGCTCCACCTTCGTCAGGGCGCTCTTGACGTCCTGCTCGTAGGAGACCGGGGTGAGCTTCAGGCCGGCGCCGTCCAGCGCCTTCTGCGCCGCGGCGCCGCAGGGCACCTCCTTGGCGCACAGGGCGACTTTCATCCCGGACTTGGTGAGGTCCTTGAGGGACGCGACGTCCTTGGGGTTGCCCGGGACGACCGCGATCTCCAGCTGGTTGCGCACGAAGGTCGCGGGCTCGCCGGCCGCGTCCTTGGCGTCGGTGACGATCTGCATGGTCTTGGGGGAGGCGGCGGCGAAGACGTCGGCGGGGGCACCGGAGGTGATGCTGGCGGCGAGCGCGTCGCTGCCGCCGAAGTTGAAGGAGACCTTGGTGCCGGGGTGGGCCGCCTCGAACTCCTTGCCCAGTTCGGTGAAGCTCTCCTTGAGGGAGGCGGCGGCGAAGACGGTGACCGTGCCCTTCAGGTCGCCCGCGGAGGACGTGCCCGCCGAGGGCGAGGACGACGCGGAGGCGCCGGCGGAGTCGTCCGAGGAGGAACAGGCGCTCAGGGCCAGCAGCGCCGCGGTGCCTCCGACGGCCAGCTGAAGGGTCCGGCGGTGCGTGGGACGGGTCATCACAGGGCTGCTCCTCCGAGTCTTCACGGTCTCTCGACGACCACGTTGGTCGACTTGATGACGGCGACCGCCGGGACGCCGGGCTCGAGCTTCAGCTCCTCGGCCGACTCCCGGCTGATCATGGACACCACGCGGAACGGGCCGGCCTGGATCTCCACCTGCGCGGAGACGTCGCCGAGGATCACCTCGGTGACGATGCCCGCGAAGCGGTTGCGGGCCGAGGAGCCGGTGTGCTCGCGTTCGGTGCGGTTGAACTCCCGGGCGAAGGCGGCCAGATCGGGGCCCTCGATGATGCGCCGGCCCTGCTCGTCGCGCTCCGCCCGCAGCCGCCCGGCATCGACCCAGCGCCTGAGGGTGTCGGCGCTCACGCCCATGACTGCGGCCGCCTCGCCGATCCGGTAGGTGTGCATGACTCGATCATAGTGACGCAGATGCGAGCGGGAAGCCCCTTATCGGATTGCATCAGCCGGATGACGCCGCATGGAGGCTCGCATGTGCGTTTCCACGACCGCCGTGCGTGGGTACGGTGATCGGGGGAGGTGGAAGCCCGTGACCGTGTCCGTTCCCGCGCCGCCGCCGGGGCTCGCCGGCTTCAGGCTGAGCGGCGACCTGGCCCGCCCCGCGCCGCTCACGGTGCCCGACCTGCGCGCCTGGCCCCAGCACACGGCCCGGGTGAGCTTCGAGTGCCAGACCAGCGGTGTGCAGCACCACCGTTTCGAGGGCCCGTTGCTCCACGAGGTGCTGTGCTCGGCCGGTCCCGGCTTCGACCCCGGCCGACGCAAGGACCGGTTGCGTTTCCTCATTGCCGTGACCGGGGCGGACGGTCACCACGCCTTGCTGTCCTGGGCCGAGATCGACCCGGACTTCGGGCACGCCCCCGTGCTGCTGGCCACCCGCATCGACGGCGCCCCGCTGGACGCGTGCGGCCCGCAACTGGTGCTGCCCCAGGACCGCTGCGGGGCCCGGCACATCAGCGGCATCACCGCCATCCGGGTGGACGGGGGCTACGGCGGCGGCCCGGCGGCGGGGAGCGACCGGGGCCTCTGAGCGGGCACTACGATCGGCGGAATGCGATCCTCCCCCGCCGGCCTGGTCCGTGAGTTCCACACCGCCTTCGGCCTCGACGTCCGCCCCCGTCCGACCGAGATCACGCCCGAGCACGCGGCGCACCGTCAGGACCTGCTCGCCGAGGAGGTGGCCGAGGTCGCCGAGGCCGCCGGGACCGGTCACCTGGACCACCTCGCGCACGAACTGGCCGACGTGGTCTACGTCGCGTACGGCACCGCGCTGGTGCACGGCATCGACCTGGACGAGGTCATCGCGGAGATCCACCGCGCCAACATGAGCAAGCTGGGCCCCGACGGCCGGCCCACCCTGCGGGCCGACGGCAAGGTGCTCAAGGGCGAGCACTACCGGGCGCCCGACGTCGCGGCGGTGCTGCGCGCCCAGGGCTGGACGCCCGCCGGGGAGTAACGCGGCGGCGCGGCGTGTGCGACCGTGAGCCATGCTGCTTCGCCAACTGGAGTACCTGGTGGCCCTCGCCAGGGAACGGCACTTCGCCCGCGCCGCCGACGCCTGCTTCGTCTCGCAGCCCTCGCTGTCGGCCGGCATCCGCAAGCTGGAACGCGAGCTGGACGTGCCGATCGTGCGGCGGGGCCGGCGCTTCGAGGGGCTGACCCCGGAGGGCGAACGCGTGCTGCTGTGGGCGCACCGCATCCTGGCCGAACGGGACGCGCTGCAGCAGGAACTCTCCGAGATGCGCGGCGGGCTGGCCGGCACGCTGCGGCTCGGCGCGATACCCACGGCGCTGACCGCCGCGTCCCTGCTGACGACGCCGTTCTGCGAGCGTCACCCGGGGGTGCGGGTCAGCCTGGAGTCGCTGTCCTCACGGGAGATCAGCGACCGGCTCGCGGAGTTCGAGCTCGACGCGGCGATGACGTACCTGGACGACGACGCCCTGCGCCATGTGCGCCGCTTCCCGCTCTACGAGGAGCGTTACCTGCTGCTCACCCCCGCGGACGCGCCGCCGGCCGGGCTGCCGGTGGCGGGTTGGGCGCAGGCGGCCGCGCTGCCGCTGTGCCTGCTGTCGTCGCGGATGCGCAACCGCCGGATCATGGACGAGTGCTTCGCGGCGGACGGGGTCACCGCGTCACCGGCCGTCGAGACCGACTCGGTCGCCGGGCTGTACGCGCACCTGGCGGGCTCGGGCGGGCGCTGGTCGAGCGTCATCTCCCACGCCTGGCTGCACATGTTCGGGGTGCCCGCGGGGATGCGCGTGGTGCCGCTGGAGGGGCCCGCGCACGGTCCCCGGGTGGGGCTGGTGATCGCGGACCGGCGGCCCGAACCGGTGCTGGCCAGGGCCCTGCTGGCGGTCGCCCGGCAGGCGCGGGTGCGGGACGCGCTGGACGCGCTGGTGGAGGCGCACCTGGGCGGCTGATAGCGCCGTGCTATCACGCCATAGCGACGTTCGCTTTGACCCCCCGGCGGCCGGGCCGCGACCGTGAAGTGACCTTCCGCAGCGTCCACTTCACGGATGAGGAGCCGCAGTCATGGCAAAGGTGCTGTGCGTCCTGTACGACGACCCGGCCGACGGTTACCCGACCACGTACGCCCGTGACGACCTGCCGCGCATCGACCACTACCCCGGCGGCCAGACCACCCCCACGCCGCAGGCGACCGACTTCACCCCCGGCGCGCTTCTGGGCAGCGTCTCCGGCGAACTCGGCCTGCGCCGCTTCCTGGAGGAGCGCGGCCACACCCTGGTCGTCACCTCCGACAAGGACGGTGACGGATCGGTCTTCGACCGCGAGCTGGCCGACGCCGACGTGGTCATCTCCCAGCCCTTCTGGCCGGCCTACCTGACGCCCGGGCGCATCGCCGCGGCCAAGAACCTGAAGCTGGCCGTCACGGCGGGCATCGGCTCGGACCACGTCGACCTGGACGCGGCCGTCGCGCGCGGCATCACCGTCGCCGAGGTCACCTACTGCAACAGCATCAGCGTCGCCGAGCACGTGGTGATGATGACGCTGTCGCTGGTGCGCAACTACCTGCCCTCGCACCGGGTCGTCCTGGACGGCGGCTGGAACATCGCCGACTGCGTGGCCCGCTCCTACGACCTGGAGGGCATGCACGTCGGCACGGTCGCGGCGGGCCGGATCGGGCTTGCGGTGCTGCGCCGGCTGGCGCCCTTCGACGTGAAGCTGCACTACACCGACCGACACCGGCTCCCGGAGTCCGTGGAGCAGGAGCTCGGGCTGACCTGGCACGAGAGCGCCGCGGACATGGTGCCGCACTGCGACGTCGTGACCGTCAACGCCCCGCTCCACCCCGAGACCGAGGGCCTCTTCGACGACAAGCTGATCGACACCATGAAGCGCGGCGCCTACCTCATCAACACCGCACGGGCGCTGATCGTCGACCAGGACGCCGTCGGCAGGGCCCTGCGGGACGGACGGCTGGCGGGCTACGCGGGCGACGTCTGGTACCCGCAGCCGGCGCCCGCCGACCACCCCTGGCGCACCATGCCGCACCACGGGATGACCCCGCACATCTCCGGTTCCTCGCTGTCGGCGCAGGCCCGGTACGCGGCGGGCACCCGCGAGATCCTGGAGTGCTGGCTGGACGGCAGGCCGATCCGGGACGAGTACCTGATCGTCGCGGGCGGGGCGCTGGCGGGTACGGGGGCGCACTCGTACTCCATCAGCGGCTGACCGGTCCCGGGCCGCCGACCCGCAGGGTGCGCGGGCCGGCGGCCCGGCCGGCGTGCAGGCCGCCCCCGCCCACCCCGCCCCTTCCCGCCCCGGGCCGGCGGGAGGGAGAATCGACCCCATGACGGAGCGCAAGCCACCGGGCGTCCCCTTCGAGTCCTGGGTCGACAAGCAGATCCGGGAGGCGGCGGAGCGCGGCGCCTTCGACAACCTGCCCGGCGCGGGCAAGCCGCTGGCCGGTCTGGACCGGCCCTACGACGAGCTGTGGTGGATCAGGGAGAAGATGGCCCGTGAGGGGCTGTCCCACCTCCCGGCCAGCCTCAGGCTGCGCAAGGAGGTGGAGGACGCGATGGACGCCGCCTTCCGTGCCCCCTCGGAACCCGAGGTGCGCCGCATCGTCGAGGAGGTCAACGACAAGATCCGCACGGGTCTGCGCACCCCCATGGACGGTCCGCCGCTCAACCTCGTCCCGTACGAGGTGGAGGACGTCGTCGCGCGGTGGCGCGCGGAGCGGGGCTGAGGGCGCGCCTCGGGCGCCCGCCCGCCGGTGGCCCGGGGCGCGGACAACTCGCTGCGGCCCGCTTCCGGTTCGCCCGGGCGGTCGGCGGGCCGGCGCCGGCGCTCCCCGGTTGCGGGGCCCGGCGGGCTGAAAAATAGTCGGACTGTGAAAGGGCGGCCACGGGTCAGGTTCCCGGAGGGGCTCCGTGCGCGGTTCGCGGACCTGCCGGGGCGGGCGCGCGCCCTGCGGGCCGACACGGAGCGGCGGTTCCCCATCATCACCCGGCTCGCCGCCCGGCTGCTGAGCGTCAACGTGCTGGACGCCGCCACCCGGCTGGCCGCCCAGGCCTTCCTGACCGCCGTGCCGCTGCTGTTCGTCATCGCGTCCCTCGCGCCGGAGGGCGTGCGCAAGGAACTCCTCGACTCGCTGGTGCGGGTGCTGGGGCTCTCCGGTCCAGCCCGTGACCAGTTGCGCTCGGTCTACGAGTCCGATCCCGGGAACCTGCGGGGGACGGTGGGCGTGGTGGGCACCCTGATGGCCCTGCTGTCGGCGACGGCCTGCAGCCGGGCGATGCAGCGGGTGTGCGAACGTGCCTGGCACCTGCCGAAGTCGGCGGCGCGGATCGCGGCCTGGCGCTGGTTCGCCTGGGTGTGCGCGGCGCTGCTCTACCTGGCGGTCCAGGGGCCGCTGCGGGAGGGCTTCGGCGTCGGCCGCTGGCTCGGCGTCCCGCTGTCCCTGGTGAGCGCGGTGGGCCTCTGGTGGTGGACCCAGCACCTGCTGCTGGGCGGCCGGATCGGATGGTGGCCGCTGCTGCCGGGTGCGCTGCTCACCGCGGTGGTCCTGGAGACGGCCGTCTTCGCCGCGCCGCTGTACGTGCCGACGGCGCTCAACCGCAGCCTGCAGACGTACGGCTCGCTGGGCTCGGTGTTCACCCTGCTGTCCGGGCTGATCGCGTTGTGCGTCGTGGCGACGGTGTGCCTCACCGTGGGCGCGGTGTTCCACGGCGACCAGCCCGGGGGCGGCGGTCAGGCGGCCGGTGAGCGCTCCGGCCGGTAGTGGGCGAGCGCCCAGATGATGAAGATGTCGAGCGCGATCAGGATGACCGACCAGAACGGCAGGTAGGGCAGGTACAGGAAGTTCACGATGATGCCCAGGCCCGCCAGGACGACACCCATGATGCGTGACCAGAGCGCGGCGCCGCTGAGCAGCCCGGTTCCGGTGACCACCAGGAGCACTCCGAGGACCAGGTGGATCCATCCCCACCCGGTCAGGCTGAACTTGTAGACGTAAGTGCCGACGCGCGCGTACACGTTGTCGGCGGCGATCCCCGAGATGCCCTGGAAGATCGCCAGGACACCGTCGACCAGCAACAGGACGCCGGCGAAGGTGACCCCGCCGCTGACCCAACCGTTGCGGTGGTTGCCGGTCCTCGGTGTCGTGCCGGTGGCTGCCATGGCTGCCTCCTCGCGGTGATGGTGCTTCAGTGCCGCAGCGCCCGTTCCACCTGGGCCTTGACCGTGCCCGTCAGGTCGCGGTTGCTGCGTACCGTGGCCTGCCCGGACTTCTGCGGGGCCACGTCGGCGACGTTGACCACGGCGGCGTCGAGGAGGTTCCCGCTGGCGTCGCGGAAGGTCACCTCGACGGTGTAGGTGGCCTGCTTGTCGCCGCTGTTGGTGGCCGTGACCTTGGTGGTGGCCTTGCCGCCCTCGACGGTCACGGGGTCGAGCTTGACGTCGTCCTTCGCGTTGACGCCGTTCTTGATCTTCGCCAGCTGGGACTGCGCGGCGGCGGTCGCCGAGGCGACGGCCTCCGCGCCCTCGGACACCAGCGAGGACGCGGCGGACGCGGCCTTCGACGCCTTCTCGGCGGGGGTGCTGTCGTTGTCCGAGCAGGCGCTCGCGGTGAACGCGACGGTGGACAGTACGACCGCCGCGCACACCGCGCGGCCCCGGTACGGCCTCGTCATTGCCTACCTCCACAGACTCATGCGCCTCAAATGGCACATAACTCACCATACGTATTAAATTGCCGTGTCGCGTGGTGAAGGAGAGGCGGCGGTGGCATGGCGGATTCAGCGCCCCAGAGGCGTGACGATCTCGCCGAACTGCGTGCCCGGCTGTCGGCACTGGAGGCGCGGGAGACCGTTCCCGCAAACGCCGGACCGCAAGCCCCGCCGCCGCTCCGACGACGGCCCGTGCGGGCCTTCTTCTCCGCCCTGTTCATCGTCGTGGCCTGCGTCCTGGTGCCGCTGAGCGCGCTGGCGGTCTGGGTCGACTCCGAGATCGGGGACACCGACCGCTACGTCGCCACCGTGGCGCCCCTGGCGAGCGACCCCGCCGTCCAGAACGCCGCCGCCAACCGCATCACGTCCGTCGTGATGCAGCAGATCGACGTCAAGAGCCTGCTGGACGAGGTCGCCCCGCAGGACCGCCCCCGCCTGGACGAACTGCTGGGCCGCGTCTCCGGCCCCCTGACCAGCGGCATCCAGAGCCTGGTGCACTCGACGGCGGACAAGGTCGTGCGCAGCGACGCCTTCGAGAAGGCCTGGACCGACGCCAACCGCAGGATCCACGAGTCGCTGGACAAGGCGCTGACCGGCCAGGGAGGCGGCGCGGTCAAGCTCACCAACGACACCGTGGCCATCGACCTCGCCCCGGTCATCGACCGGGTCAAGCAGCGGCTGGTCGACGCGGGCCTGACGATCGCCGCGAAGATCCCCGAGATCCACACCGACTTCACCGTCGTCCGCTCCGACAAGGTCGGCAAGATCAGGACCGCCTTCCGGCTCCTGCAGCTCGCCGGTCTCTGGCTGCCGATCGTCGCCGTCGTCCTCGCGGCCGCGGGTGTGCTGCTCGCCGTCCGCAGGCGGCGCGCCCTGGTCGCGGCCGCGCTGGGCTTCGCGGCCGCCGCCCTCGTGCTCGGTGCGGCGCTGACCGTCTTCCGGGCGATCTACCTCGACGCGCTGCCCGCGAGCGTCGACCAGCAGGCCGCGGGGACGGTCTACGACACCCTGATCCGCTTCCTGCGCGGGACCGTCCGCGCCGTGTTCGTGCTGGGCGTCGTCGTCGCGCTGGGCGCCTGGCTGAGCGGGCCCGGGCGGTACGCCCGCCGCACCCGCGGGGTGTGGGAGTCCGTGCTGGGCGGCGCGGGGGACGCGGCGCACCGGGTGGGGCTGCGGACCGGTCCCGTCGGCCCCTGGCTCGTCCGCCACAAGCTGCTGGTCGGCTGGATCGTCGTCGCCGCCGCGGCCCTCGCGCTCGCCTTCTGGTCCTACCCGACCGGCTGGGTCGTCCTGGGGCTGGCCCTCGCCGTCGTGTTCGTCCTCGCCGCCGTGGAGTTCCTGGCCCGGCCCGACTGACCGCTCACCCGATCGGCCGCCCCGCGCTGCGCCGGGAAGGCCGCCGCCGGAGGCTGACGGGAGGGCCCGCCGGCGGAGGAGACCAGCCATGAGCCAGACGCAGCCGGCGGGCGGGCGATGACCTTCGGCCTGGCACGCGGCCAGGAGCGGCCCAGGGTGCCGCTGCGGCACGGCGAGGGGGACCGCTCCCTGCTCACCAGCGTCCAGGGGCTCGCCGCGCTCTCGCTGGACGCCCTCAGCTCGGTGGCGTACGGCCCCGAGGCCATCGTCCTCGTGCTGATCGCCGCCGGCACCGCGGCCCTGACCGTGACGCTGCCCGTCATGCTGGTCATCGCGGGGCTGCTGGTCGTCCTGGTCATCTCGTACGGGCAGGTCATCGCGGTGCACCCGGACGGCGGCGGCTCCTACGCCGTGGCCAAGAAGGACCTCGGGAGGCGGGTGAGCCTGCTGGCGGCGGGCAGTCTGGTCGTCGACTACGTGCTCACCGTCGCGGTCAGCCTGGCCGCCGGCGCCGCCAGCCTCGCCTCGGCGTTCCCCTCGCTCACCCCCTACCTGCTGGAGATCTGCCTGGGCGGGCTGGCCCTGCTCACCCTGGTGAACCTGCGCGGCGTCGCCGACAGCGCGCGGGTGCTGATGCTGCCCGCCGCGCTGTTCGTCCTGTCCATCGCAGGGATCGTCGTCGCCGGCCTGCTGCGCGACCACCCCGCGGCCGTCGTCGGCACCCCGCAGCCCGTCCACGTCACCGAGGCGCTGAGCGTCCTGCTGGTGCTGAAGGCCTTCTCCTCCGGCTGCTCCGCCCTGACCGGGGTGGAGGCCATCGCCAACGCCGTGCCCTCCTTCCGGCCGCCCAAGGTGCGCCGCGCCCAGCGCACGGAACTGATGCTCGGCGCGCTGCTGGGGCTGATGCTGATCGGGCTGGCGTTCCTCATCCGCCGGGACGAGGTCGCCCCGCGCGGCGGCGTGACCTTGCTGGCCCAGCTGACCGCGGGTTCCTTCGGCACCGGGTGGCCGTACTACGCCAGCAACCTCCTGGTCACCCTCGTCCTCGGGCTGGCCGCGAACACCAGCTTCGGCGGTCTGCCGGTCCTGATGAGCCTGCTCGCCCGGGACAACCGGCTGCCCCACGTGTTCGGGCTGCGCGCCGAGCGGCCCGTCTACCGCTACGGCGTGGTCGCCCTGGCCGTGGTGGCGGCGCTGCTGATCACCGCCGTCGACGCGCAGACGCAACGGCTCATCCCGCTCTACGCCATCGGGGTGTTCACCGGCTTCACCATCAGCCAGACCGGGCTCGTCCGGCACTGGGCGGGGGCACGCCCGCGCGGCTGGGTGCCGCGTGCGGCGCTCAACGGGCTGGGGGCCCTGCTGACCGCGCTGGCCGGGGTGATCCTGGTGACCACCAAGTTCACCGAGGGCGCGTGGATGGTCGTCGTCGTGGTGCCCCTGCTGATGCTGCTCTTCGCCCGCATCGAGCACTACTACGCGGAGGTCGGCAGGGAACTCGGCCTCGGCACCGTCCCCGACCGGCCGCGGCGCACCAACAGCCTGGTCATCGTGCCACTCGGCGGGGTCAGCAGACTCGCCCGGCACGCGCTGACCGCCGCCATCGCCCTCGGCGACGAGGTCGTCGCGGTGACCGTCGAGCCCGACCAGGCCAAGGCGCGCGACCTGCTCGACACGTGGGCCCGCTGGCAGCCCGGCGTCCGCCTCGACGTCATCGAGAGCCCGCACCGCTCACTGGTGCTGCCGATCCTCTCCTACGTCCGCCGCATGTCGCAGGACGGCCGGCAGATCGCCGTCCTCATCCCCGAGATCCAGCCGCGCCACGCCCGGTACCGCATCCTGCAGAACCAGCGCGGCATCCTCCTCGCCACGATCCTGCGCGCCCGCACCGACGCCGTCGTCTGCCTCCTGCCGTACCGGCTGGACATCTGACCCGGCGCCCGCCCCGGGGACGGTGACCCGGGCGGCGCCGGTACCGCCCGCGCCCGGGGCCTGCTCGTGGTCGGGTGGTTGGGCCTACCATCGCGGCCGTGAGAACCGATGCGCACACGGGCGGCCGGGTCCTGGTCGCCGACGACGACGCGGCCATACGCCGGTCGCTGCAGCGGGGGCTGCGGCTGGACGGCTTCTCGGTGAGCCTGGCCGACGGCGGCAGGGCCGCGCTCGCCGCCGTACGCGAGGGGGCGCCGGACGTGGTGGTGCTCGACATCTCGATGCCCGACCTCAGCGGGATCGAGGTGTGCCGCGCGCTGCGTCAGGAGGACAACGACGTCCCCGTCCTGATGCTCTCCGCCCTGGACGAGGCGGCCGACCGGGTCGCCGGGCTCCAGGCGGGCGGGGACGACTACCTGGTCAAGCCGTTCGCGCTGCAGGAACTGGTGCTGCGGCTGCGGGCGCTGCTGCGCCGCCGCCCCCCTGCCGCGGGCGGGCGGGTGTGCGCCGGGGGCCTGCTGGTCGACCCCGCGACGCGGGAGGCCCGGCTGGACGGGGAGCCCCTGGCGCTGACCCGGCGGGAGTTCGAGCTGCTGGAGGTCTTCGCGCGCAACGCCGGGCTGGTGCTCACCCGCGACCAGTTGCTGGACCGGGTCTGGGGCTACGACTTCGACGTGCGCACGGACGCCGTGGACACCTTCGTCAGCTATCTGCGGCGCAAGATGGAGGCGGGCGGGCGGCCGCGGATCCTGCACACGGTGCGCGGCGTCGGCTTCGTCCTGCGGGACGACCGGGTGGACCGGGACGACCGGGGTGACCGGTCGTGAGGCTCTCCACGCGGGTGGCGCTCGCCGTGGGCGTGGTCGTCCCGCTGCTCGTCCTCGCCTCCGGGGCGCTGCTGATCCGGCTGGTCGCCGCCGACCTGCACGCCCAGCAGGACGCCCATCTGCGCGAGCGCGCCACAGCCGTCGCGGCGGACGCCAAGGCCCTGCTGCGGGCCACCGCCGCGGACCGTCCGGCCGCCGAACAGGCCCGCACCCGCAGGCTGTTCAGCTCCGCCCTCGACGTGGGGATCCGGCTGACCGGTCCCGAGGGCACGGTGTCGGGCGGCCCCCAGCCGGACGCGTCGGCGCCGCTGCCCGCCCGTGCGTCCGCACCGGTCACGATCCGGGCCGGGGGTGCCCGCTGGCGCGTGCTGTCGGTACCGGTGAACGGCGGCCGCAAGGGGGTCCGGGGCACCTTGTGGCTGTTCTCGCCGGACGCCGCCACGAAGACCCAGCTGCAGCAGGTGCGCCGCCGGGTGGTGACGGTGGCGTTGCTGGCCGCCCCCGTGTCCGGGCTGCTGGCCTGGGCCGCGGCGGGCCGCGCCGTCCGCCCGTTGCGCCGGCTCCAGCAGCGCGCGAGCGGCCTCGACCCGCGCGTCAGCGCCGTACGCCTGGACCACACCCCGGCCCGGATCACCGAGGTCGACGACCTGGCGCACACGCTGCAGACCGTGCTCGCCCGCTACGACGAGCAAGCCGCCAGGACCGGCGAGGCGCTCGCCACCGCCCGCTCGTTCGCCGCGGTCGCCTCCCACGAGCTGCGCAACCCGCTGATGAGCATGGGCACCAACCTCGACATCCTCGCCGGCCACCCCGGCCTGCCGGACGACGAACGCCAGGAGGTCGTGGACGACCTGCGCGCCGAACACGCCCGCGTGCTGGGCCTGCTGGTCATGCTGCGCGCCCTGGCCCAGGGCGACCTCGTCGAGGAGGACGCCTTCGGCCCGGTCGACGCGGCCGAACTCGTCGACGCCTCCGCGGCCGGCCTGAGGCGCCGCCACCCCGAGGCGCGGGTCGAGGTGACGGCCGTGCCCGGCCTCCTCGTCCACGGCTGGGAGCAGGGGCTGCGCTCGATGACGGACAACCTGCTGGCCAACGCCGCCGTCCACGGCCGCGCTCCGGGAGGGCGGCCCGACGTGGAGGTGCTGCTGCGGCGCAGCCGCGACGAACGGGCTCCGGCCGTCGTCCTCACCGTCGACGACCACGGCCCCGGCATCCCGCCCGGGGCACGGGCGGCCGTCTTCGCCCGCTTCCACCGGCGTCCGGACAGCCCCGGTTCCGGGCTCGGACTGACCCTGGTCGCCCAGCAGATCGCGCTGCACCGGGGGACGATCGCCGTACTGGACCGGCCTGACGGCACGCCCGGCACCCGTTTCGAGGTGCGGCTCCCGCTCAGCGGCGTCCGCGACCCGGAACCGACCCTGCCGCTGCCGCGCCGCGACTGGCTGTCGGAACGTTCCGGGGAGCCACAAGGTTTCCACAAAGACGGTCCCTAGCTTCCGTGGTGAAGGCGCTCCGCGCTTCCGACCCGAGGGAGGACCTCATGCGAGCCCGCACCACCGTCGTGGCCCTGGCCACCGTCGTCACCCTGCTGGGCCTCGCCGGCCCGGCCACCGCCGACAGCGGCGGCAGCCCGTCCCCGGCCGCCGCGCCCACCGGGGACGGCGCCAAGGGCCTGTGCAAGCGCGCCGGGAAGATCGACGCGCGCATCGACCGGGCGCTCAAGCGGCTGAACGGGCCGGTCACCCGGCGCGGTTCGGTCGAGCGGCTGGAGAAGCGGGTCGCAGGCGCCAAGGCCGCGGGGCACGAGGAGATCGCGACCTACCTCAACGACCGGCTGACCTTCCGCACGTCCCTCGTGCCGACCCTGGAGAAGCGCCGCACCGACCTCGCGCGGGTCCGCAGCTGGTGCGCCTCCCACGACAACGGGGCCGCCTTGTGACCCGCCGCCTCGCGGCACTGGCCGTGGCCGCCGCATTCTGCGCGGGGCTGCTCACCGCCTGCGGCCCGTCCGGCGGTTCCGCCTCGGCCCCGACCGCCCCGGCGGCTCCGGAGGCCCCGGCGGCTCCGTCCGGTTTCTCCCGCATCGTCGACGACGCGGAGAGCGCGGCCGCCGCGGCGGACGCCGACGCGGCGCGCGGGGACGGCTGATCAGGCCGGGTCGAACAGGGCGCTGACCGACTCGCCGTCGTGGATCCGCCGTACGGCCTCGGCCAGGGCGGGCGCCACGGAGAGCACCCGCAGCTTCTCGGTGTGCTGCTCCTCCGGCACGGGCACCGTGTTGGTGCACACGATCTCCAGCACGTCCGGCTGCTCCGACAGGCGCTTGAGGGCGCCCGCCGCGAACAGGCCGTGCGTGCAGGCGACGCGGACCGAACGGGCGCCGAGCTCCCGCAGCCGCGCCAGCAGTTCCAGGACCGTGCTGCCCTTGGCGATCTCGTCGTCCAGGACGATCACGTCCCGGCCGGCGACCTCGCCGATCACCGATCCGATGCTGACCCGGTCGTCGGCGAACCGCTGCTTGGCCCCGGCCGCGACCTGCACCCCCAGCATCCGGGCGAAGGCGGCCGCCTCCTTGGCGTTGCCCAGGTCCGGGGAGACGACCGTGGTGCGCGACAGGTCGTTGCCGCGGAAGTGGGCGGCCAGCTCGCGCAGCGCGTGCAGGTGGTCGACGGGGACACTGAAGAAGCCGTGCACCTGCGGGGAGTGCAGGGTCATGGTGAGCACCCGGCTCGCGCCCGCCGCCACCAGCAGGTCCGCCACGAGACGCCCCCCGATCGAGATCCGGGGGGCGTCCTTCTTGTCCGAGCGCGCGTAGGCGTAGTGCGGCATGACGACGGTGATCCGGCCGGCGGAGGCGCCCCGTGCGGCGTCGCACATCAGCAGCAGCTCCACCAGGTGCTCCTGGACCGGGGCGACCAGCGGCTGGATCAGGAAGACGTCCCGTTCACGGCAGTTGGCCTGCAACTGCACTTCCAGGCAGTCGTTGGCGAAGCGGCTGACGCGCGCCGGGCTGAGCGACACGCCCAGATGGGCGCAGAGCTCCGAGGCCAGTCGAGGGTGGGCACTGCCGCTGAAGACCGCGATGTCGCGCACGGGGTCATCCTAGGCCGCGTCGTCAAATGAACTCCCCCAGCTCCGCTGGGGGTGCCCCCACCGCCCGAAGGGCGGGCCCAGCGGCTCCCCCAGCTTCGCTGGGAGGTGCCCCCAGGTGCGGTGCATCGCAAGGCGGAGATTCGTCCTCGCAGTGGGCTACTCGGACGATTCGACAACTCCCCCGGGCCGAAGGCTGGGGGAGTGCCGTGGCTGGGGGCACCTGCCAGCGCTAGCTGGGGGAGCGTCGCGGGGTGGGGGCACCCC
>NZ_JARAVK010000193.1:0-17735 GCF_033792765.1 Streptomyces sp. PA03-6a
GGGCTTGGGTGATCAGGCGGATGCGGGCGTCGTCGGTGCTGCCGGGGGCGGCGGTGAAGCCGAAGCGGGCGCGGGTGTCGATGACGATGCCGCCGGTGGTGGCCGCGGCCTGCTTGGCGCGGGCGCGGACCTGCGGTTGCCAGCGCTGGCGCACCTCGCGCTCTATCCGGGTGGCAAGGTCGGCGCGGGGTCGCTTGATCTGGTCTTTGACGTAGCGCTCCACAGTCCGCTGCGAGATCCCGAGCAACTGCGCAACCGCTTTGGTGCCCTTGAGCTGCTTGACCAGGTAACGCATCTGCGCCGGGGCCGACTTCGGGATCGCGCGGGTGAACGCGCCCTGCACGGCCTTGTCGAGGCTGTCCCCGAGCATTCCCACCGGTGACTCCTTCCACGTTGTGGTGCTTGATCGTCTGTGCGGGCCGCTGACGGCCGATCATGACCCTGGATGACCGGGATGTGCCATCCGGGTGATGATCGGCCGTCAGCGGCCCGTGTGGGCCGTTCTGGGGGGCTAGAAGCCGTCAGCCATGTCCACGAACCGGCTGTAGTGGCCTTAGGACTTGTCCGCCCGATCATGTGACTACTCGCCGTCCAGGTCGTTGATGTGGACATGGGGCGGGGTGATCTGACAGACGCAGAGTGGGAACGGCTGCGGCCGTTCCTGCCGGTCAGTAACCGGCGTTGTGGCCGGTGGCGGGATCACCGGCAGGTCATCGACGGGATTCTGCACCGGGTGCGGACTGGTGTGCAGTGGCGTGACCTGCCGGAACGGTTCGGGCCGTGGAAGACGGTCTATGAACGGCACCGGCTGTGGTCGGCGGACGGGACGTGGGAACGTCTGCTGCAGCAGGTCCAGGCCGCCGCGGATGACGCGGGTGAGATCGACTGGGACATCTCGGTGGACTCCACCATCGTTCGCGCTCATCAGCACGCCGCCGGCGCCCGCACCGATCCGCCGCCGATCCCGGCATCAAAGGGGGCCGAGCAGGCAGAACACCAGGGCGAAACAGCGTGGCAGAGTCTGCACGCCCGCCTGGTGGAGGTGGTGCAGGAAGTGAGGGCCTGGGCCGCTCGCGGGGCGGGTTCACCAGCAAACTCCACCTGAGCGCCGACGGCCGATGCCGCCCGCTGTCCCTCATCGTCACACCAGGCCAGCGGGCGGACTGCACCCAGTTCACGAAGGTGCTGGACAAGATCCGCATTCCCAAGCTCGGCCCGGGCAGGCCCCGCAAGAAACCCGACAGCCTTGCCGCGGACAAGGCCTACAGCAACGGACCCATCCGCAAGTACCTGCGCCGCCGGGGAATCCGGCACACCATCCCGGAGAAGGCTGACACCCAGGCCGCCCGCCTGCGCAAAGGCTCACGCGGCGGACGGCCACCCGCCTTCGACGAAGAGCGCTACAAGAAACGCAACACCATCGAACGAGCCATCAACCGACTCAAGCAGCACCGGGCCGTGGCCACCAGATACGACAAGCGCGGCTACGTCTACCTCGGCACCGCCACCGCAGCAGCACTCGCCATCTGGCTCCGCACATGATCGCCCGGACAACTCCTAGAAGGCAGTGGTGATGGTCGCGGTGGGCCCATTGCGGTGCTTGGCCACGATCAGGTCGGCCTCGCCGGCGCGGGCGGATTGCTTCTCTTAGGCGTCCTCGCGGTGGAGCAGGATCACGATGTCCGCGTCCTGCTCGATGGAACCGGACTCGCGCAGGTCCGAGACGGCCGGGGTCTTGTCGGCGCGTTGCTCGGGTCCGCGGTTGAGCTGGGACAGCGCCACGATCGGGATCTCCAGCTCCTTGGCCAGCAGCTTGAGGCTGCGGGAGATCTCGGAAACCTCCTGCTGGCGGCTCTCGGGCCGGCGGGCGGCGCCGGACTGCACCAGCTGCAGGTAGTCGGCCACGGCCAGCTTCAGGTCGCCCTTCTCCCGGAGCTTGCGGGCCTTGGCGGTGATGGTCAGCAGGTTCAGGCCGGCCGAGTCGTCGATCCACAGCGGGGCATCGACCAGGTCGGCGGAGCATAGGTTGATCTTCTGGCGCAGCTCATCGGGCAACGTCGCATTCCTGATGTGATGCAGCGGCACCTTGGCCTGCGCGGACAGCAGCCGCTGGGTGACCTCCAGGCGCCCCATCTCCAGGCTGAAGAACACCGAGGACTGGCGGTCGCGTAGCGAGCAGGCGCGGACGAAGTCCATGGCCAGGGTGGATTTGCCCATCGCCGGGCGGCCGGCCACGACGATCAGCTGCCCGGGCTGCAGTCCGTTGGTCAGCGAGTCGAGATCGATAAAGCCGGTGGAGACGCCGCTGAGCGCGCCGCCGCTGGCCGCGCGGCGGTCGTAGTCGTCGTGGAACAGGTCCAGCGCCGGGCCGAGCAGGTCCAGGCCGTCATCGTCGCTGCCCTCGTGGACGGCCTGCAGGGCCTGCTGCTGGGTGGCGATGATCTCGCTGGCCGTGCCCTCACCACGCCTCGCCCGGTTCGCCGCGGTCAGATTGGTGGTGATCAGGTCCCGCAGCGCGGCGTGTTCCCGCACGATCTGCGCGTAGTACTCCGCGTTGGCAACCGTCGGGGTGGCCTGCACCAGGGCGTGCAGGTACGGCGCGCCGCCGGCCCGGGAGATCTGGCCGGTCTTGGTGAGCTCTCCCGCGACGGTGATCGGGTCGGCCGCATCGCCCCGCAGGTACGTGGCGAACACCGTGGCGTGTGCGGGCCGGTAGAAGTGCCCGCCGGACAGCCGGACGTCCAGGACGTCAGCGATCGCCTCCTTCGACAGCAGCATGGCGCCCAGCACGGCCATCTCGGCGTCCAGGTTGTGCGGTGGCACGTACGGTGCGGCCTCGCGCTGACCGGGGATCTGCAGGTCGGTCACCGGGCACCTGCCACGGCCAGCGGGCTGCAATCGGGGCAGTCGACGTACTCGAAGGACTGATCGAACCGCTTCCGGAGGTGCTTGTCACACGCCCCGCACCACTCGACAGCCTGGGACGGCCGGTCTGCCGGAACCGTGGACCGCTCCGCGTGCTTGACCAGGTCCGTCCACCCGCGCGGCGCCATCTCCTTGGCCCGGTCGCGCAGCCACCACACCGGGAAGCCCTGAGCCAGCAGCTCCACCGCAGCCGACCGCAGCGCCTGCTGCGCACGCCCCGTCATCGGCCGGCGGAGCGCTTCGGTGTAGGCGGCGACAACTTCATCCGCCTCAGCATCAGCAGCAGCGGGACGCGGGGCAGGCACCACGACCGGGTTTTCCGGCGCAGCCGCTTCTCTCTCTTCTCCGTCCGTCGGGGTGCTCACTGAGGCCTCAGCGTCGTCCGGGACCAAGGAGAGAAGAGAGGGAGAAGAAGAAGGAAGGAGAAGGGGGCCGGATTCCGGTGCCCCTGCCCCGCCGGATTCCGGTGCCCCCCCGCCGGATTCCGGCGGGGGGTATGAGCTGGGCATATCCGGCAAACGGGCGTCGTCCAGAGCCGGATCGGGGGCAGCCGGCTTCTGCTGCGGAGCGCTGAACGTCAGCTCCTCCACCAGCGTTGGCCCATAGTCGGTCCGCGCCTGCTTCATGCTGGCCAGCATCTGCAGGTTCACCCGGCCCAAGTCCGCGAGCTGAGCGTTGTTCTTCGGGCTGAACCGCTCACCCCGGGCCAGCAGCCCGCGCTCGATCAGCCGCCGCTTGTTCTCCCTGGCGGTGCTGAGCGACATGTGGGCCTCGTCCGCGAGCTGCTGCAGCTTGGCGATGACGTAGCCCCGGTCGTCGGTGTGGTTGCAGCACGCCATCAAGAACGCGCCCTCGCCCACGTTCAGCCCGTCAGCCTGGAACACCATGTTCATGTGCTGGATCACCAGGCCACCCCCGCGTACAGACCGGACACCGAACCCCGCACGGCCACACCGCAAAGATCCAGGGCAAGAGACGAAACAGCAGCCGGGCAGGGCCGGGCAGCGAACAGGTACATGCCTGCGGAGGTGCCGGCGACCGCCGTCGTGTGACGCCGCCGGCCGAGGGGGCGAGGGAGCGCATCCGTCGACCATGCGACGGATCACCCGACGAAAGCGACCGCGAGCCCCTCGGCCCGGCAGAACCCAGCGAGAGGCCGCCAGCGCCCCGTACGCAGGCGGACAAGTGGGCGGTGAATCTTCGGGCGGCCCGGCAGTTCCACGCCCGCGAGGGCGCCCTGCAGGTGCCGCGTAAGCACGTGGAGCAACTCATCGAGCCTGACGGGACCGTGACCGAGGTCAAGCTCGGTCAGTTCGTGGACAACGCCCGCCGCCGGGCCGGGAAGCTGACCGAGGACCGGCGCGCGGAGCTCGACGCCCTCGGCATGCGCTGGTAATCGCCGCAGCGCGGGTGAAGGGCCGGGCGGGCTGGGCTTTCCGTGGGAAGCCCAACTCCTGTACGCCGCAAACCATCACCGAAAAACCGCAAATCATTAGTCACTACTGCCCAATCCCGAAGGATGCGTACTCGCGGTACTCGCAGTATCCGACTCGAAGTCCAAGAAATCACCCCTCGGAGGATACGTACTCGCAGTATCCGACTCGAAGTTCAGGAAATTATCCCTGTGGTAGGGATTTTCAATGGTGGGCTGGTTCGTTGGGCGAGCCTGTTCACGGGTCTTGTTGAGACGTGCGAGGTGGTGGTCGATGAATCGCTCGGCGTGTTCGGCCGGTGAGAGGGCGAATCGGCCCGCGGGATTTTGGGCATTGTGTCTTGCGCCCCACACTGCGTTGAAGGAGCCATTGGCTGCGCCGGCCACCCAGTCTCCGGACAGGCCGTAGACGCTGTCTTGAGCTGCGGCTTCCGTCATGCCCGTGAGTGCGCCGAAGCCGGCGTTGAAGGTCACGACGGTGCCGATTTTGGTCAGCGACTGAGCGTGATGGGGCAGATTAGTGAAGATCGGCTTCTTGGTGAGGTTCTTGAGGCCGTTCATGGCAGCGCCGCCCACCAGTCCCATGCCGAAGCCGACCGCTCCCCCCACCGCGCCGTTGACGGCAGCAACGCCCAGTTCGTGTCCGTCAGGGGAGCGCCGGTGGCCCCGGCCGATTTCGATGATCTGGGCAAGCAAGTCCATGCCGACCATGGCGACCACGGATTCGGTCAGGCGCGTCAGCATGTGCGTCACGGCTTGGCGTACGAAGGCCATACACAGCACTCTGGTGGCGGCGATGTCTGCTGCGGCTTTTGCTTCTCCGCCGAACATCCACAGAGCCGAATCGATGATGAGCTGCAGAAACAGCACGACCAATGCGCCAATGATCTGGATGCGCAACGTCTCGATCTGCAGGGCTTCTGCCTCAAGGGCGTCGGCTGCGGATTCAGCAGCTTCGATGAGGGCCGGTACGATCGCGTCGGTTTCTCCTACGCCCCGGCCTCCTGTGAGCTGAGCCAGGAACGCATCGACGGCGTCTTGGCCGGAGCCTGACAGAGCCCTGGCTGTCAGCCATCTGACGGTCTCGATGTGCTCCAGGAGTGTCCTGAGTGAGTGAGCCGTCTCCCGCCAAACTGTCGCCTCGGCGCGCAGCGCCGCCTCGTCACCGGTCGGCCCTGTGGTGATGAGCAGGAGATTTTGCAGCTCAGGCGGAACGTGGTGAGCGTCTACCATGCGCGCTTCAAAGCTGCTACACGTGGCCGTAAAGGCTACGTGCACCGGCTATCGCAGCTTCTTCCGCCCTGTGATAGGAGCTGTCCATGGCGGCAAGGTTGTCGGCGATGGTCTGGAGTACCTGCGGCATCCCTTGTAGGGCTTGGACCAGCGTGTCGCGTGGCTCGGCGAAGACGCTGCCGAAGGTCTGCCCGAGGGCGGGGTCATCTCCCCATGGGGCCGGTCCGGAGGCGTGAACGGCACTGGTGAGTGTTCGCAATGCTGTCGGCGGCCGCGGCTGCTTCCTCTGCCGCAGCAATCGCTTGTTGCAACATCACGAAGTCGACGGTGAGGACGTCACCGCCAGGAATACTGCCATTGATGCCAGGGATGGGCAGGTGAGGTTGGGGTGCCGACACCGGCGCGTTGCGGTAGCCATCAGGCGGGGACGGAACGGAAACGCCCTCGCCAGACGGCGGTGGTGTGCTGGGCACACTCCCCCCTTACTCGTCACTGATCATCCACTCACCAGGAAAGGCGAGCCCGGACACGCCGCAAGTCCTCGGCAGGACCAGGCATAAACACACCATCACAGCCGGAATGCCCTGGGAATCCGCCATGATGAGCTCTTGACGCAGGCAGAGCACCCGTTAACAGGAATCTGACGGCAGAACGGTGTTGCCTCCGGTCCAGACCAGGGCAAAAGCACCGTCAGCAGATCGATTCTGGCAAATACATCGAGGCGAGAAGCCCGACCCAGCCCGTGTCCACCGCCGTGAGCAGCCTCGCTGACACGAGGCGGCACGATCCCGCCCCGCCGCTGCCGTGAGGCGGCACACGGCCGCACAGAGCCTTTGGCTGTCCGTATAGACGTGACGCGCGCGGGGCTGCGTCGTTGAACTACCCGAAGCCAGCCCCGCTTGGCCCCCAGGGACGCATGGACCTGGGGGCCACGTGCTGCCGGGGCCGTAGAATCCTTGGCCATGCCCGCTTCCGTGACTTTGCCGGTGGCTGCAGCTGCGGCGGTTCCCGCGCCCCGCCGGCCCCTGCGCAGCCGGGTGCGGCACGGTCAGGCGTCGTGTGCTGACTACGGCTGTACCCGGCCCGTATGCCGTCAGGCCGCGCGGCGTGCCCGCTACCGGCGCGAGCGTGACCACGCCGCTGGTCTGTCGGCCCGTGTCGAGCCCATCCAGGCTGCCGAGCACGCCGCGCTGCTGCGCAGGCGCGGGATGTCGGCGCAGGACATTGCGGATGCTTCCGGGATCTCCGTCACCCTCATCCGGCGTCTGCTCCGTCCACCCGCCGCCCGGCCTGGCCGGATTGCCCGCGCAACCGCCGACGCCATCCTCGGCATCCACGCCCCGGCACCCCACGCGCACACCGGCAACGGCGGTAGCGGTAACGGGGGGCGAGGCTTGACCGACGCCGCACACGCCGCCGCGATACTCAACGCCCTGGCCGCGGCCGGATGGCCCGCCACCCACCTCGCCGACCGCCTGGGCATCAGCCCCCAGACCATCGCCGCCATCCGCGACCAACGACGCCCCCACCTGCGCATCCCGATCGACCAGGACATCCGCCGCCTCTACCCGAGGCTCGCCAACACCAGCCCCGCCGCGGCCGGTATCCCACCCGGCACCATCGCCCGCGCCCTCGCCTACCACCAACGCCGGCACACCACCGAGCAGTCACCGGTCACGACGGCCTAAGACCTCGGAAAGACTCCAGCCCTCAACGAGGGCTCGCGCCCGGGCACCGCGATCTGGGGGTCAGGACCGATGCCCCAAGGCAGCGGCCAGCAGGTTACGGACCTCGGTGACATCCCGGCCCGTACGCTCAGCAACCCCCGGCACGCTCTCCCCCGCCAGCACCGCAGCGACGATCGCCTCGTTCAAGCGCCGACGGGCCAACAGTGCCGCAGCTTCGGCCTCCCGCACCCCAGCCACCGCTTCCTCCAGGCTCCCCGGGCCCGGGTTATCCCCACTCTCACCTGCCGTCATCGCTCCATCCTGACAGACCACCCCGCGCTTTCCTCGGGACGGAAACCGGCCCGCATGTGGCGAACGTCCGGCAAGAAGCGCACAGCCGGGGCCCCCGTGCCCCCTCAGACCGATTGACGCAGACAGCTCAGCGGGCGTCGTGCTGCCAGTCCCACACGCCCGGGTCATCCGAACGCGGCGTATACACCGCGCGCCCACCCGGCCCGTACCGCCCCATGTCGGTGCGCAGCGCCGCGCCGGTAGCCCGTTCGGTCTCGGTCCAGCCCGTGACATCCAGCAGCAGGCCGTCCAGCGGGCCACCGAACAGCTCCCGGTAGACGTGCCCTCGCCGCGGCGCCGGGTCGTCGGCAAAGGCGCCGTACACCCGGCGCAGCAACTCATCCATGCCCACAAGGCTCCCACTCGTCCTGCCACCCCGGGCTGCCGGACCAGGACCGAGCCAGATCTTCCCAAGCATGGCTTCAAAACATCCCTGACGATGGCGGGCTTGAGGTCTGCAATCGAATATTCGCCCGAATTCGCGGAGAAGGACAAGGCCAAGGCCGCCGGTGCCCGGTGGGACGGGGCTGCCCGGCGCTGGTATGCCCCGCGGCCGAACACGACCGCTTTGGAGCCGTGGGCACCGGGGGCGGACATCCCCGAGCTCCTGCCGGGCGAGGACCGCTCCCTGGGCAGCGGCCTGTTCGTCGATCTCGTGCCCAGCAGCTGCTGGTTCACCAACGTGCGGTCCTGCGTCGCTCAGAAGGACTGGGACCGTCTCCGGCGCATGATCTATCACCGGGCCGGGAACCGCTGCGAGGCCTGCGGCGTAGGCCAGGACCAGGCCTCGAAGCGCCGGCTGGAGACTCACGAGCGGTGGATCTTTGACGACACCCGCCGGATCCAGACGCTGAAGCGGCTGATCTGCCTGTGCACGGACTGCCACACGGTCACGCACTTCGGCTTCGCGCAGATTCGTGGACTCGCGCCCCAGGCGCGTGCCCACCTGATCAAGGTCACCGGCATGACACCCGGCCAGGCAAACCATCACATCGAAGCAGCGTTCGACCTCTGGCAAGAACGCTCTCGCACCCCCTGGGCCCTGGACCTCACCATGCTCACCGACGCCGGAATCACCCTCAACCCGTTGCCCGATGCAGACGCCCGAGCCAACATCGCCCAAGAGACCCTCCGCACACAGACCACCAGCAACGAAACCATCGGCCTCCCCCGCCAGATCCACCCCGACAACCAGACGGGGACACCACGCAGCAGGTAGACCGAGGCCAGGGCAGCCCTGGCCCCCAGTCCGGCGGCCCGCCCCTGCGGGCCGCCATCCCACCACCAGCCCAGCGCAGCGGCCCCCCAGGCCGCCCCCACGACGGCCGGAGGGGCGGGCGCACCCCGCGCAGGAACCAGCCGCACCACACCAACACCCCCCCTCTACAGGAGAAGTCAGACCGGCGGGCACCCGCAAAACCGCCTGTGACCAGGGCGAATACATCTCAGTCGCCGGAGGGTGCGCAACGCCCGCCGCAACCCCTGCCGCAACGTCCCCCGCAACGCCCGCCGCAACCCCTGCCGCAACGCACAAAGCGGGCTCCCCACTTTCGGGGGCGTCCGGTTCGAGGGGCCCCTCATCCGGCCGCGGCCACCAGCTCGCCGGAAGGGGCGATGCCTTCAGTATCGGGCCGGCAGGGCGGGCAACCGCGTGCCGGCCGGGGGGTGTTCCGGCAGTGGCAGGCAGCGGCCTGGCCGGGCCTGAGATCACCGCGCCCCCAGGGTGACGACGGCGCCGATCATGGCGACCAGCACCGCCGCCCCGGACAGAGCCACCATCAACGGCTGGGACAACGCCGGACGACGGTAGGCCAGGTAAGCCAGGAAGCTGACCGTGAGCAGGCCGACCATCCCCAGCAGCAGCACAACCAGCAGAGCGAGCGTGGACAACAGGTTCCCCCTCGGGATCAGGCGCACCCCTCAGGGCAGGGGTGTGCTGGACAGGCGTGGAGCGTGGAGACTCCTTGGCCCTTGCGTCGCGGACAGGCGGCCCGGGACAGGGCGGCGTCAGGCTGGCAGACCCGACCCCAAGACCCGCAACCCTCTGCGACCAGCACATTCACACCCGATGTGATCTCCATCACATGGCAGGGGGGTGGGGCCACTTTCGCCGTTCGTCCAGCGTCGGCGCCCTCCTTCAAAACAGCCACGGCCGCCACACTGCCCCGCCCAGCGCGGCCCCTCGTCCCCGGCGCCGCCGCAACTCCGGGCCCGGGCGCCAGCTTCGGGGGCGGCGTATCCACCGCCGCGCCGCCCAGCGGCGGGGAAGCGGTCCCCGCGAACCCGCCCTCTCCATCCTGCAAGGGGCGGTTTCAGGGGAAGTCAGAGCCACACGCCTCACTCACCACCGGGTCTGATCTGCGGCAACAGACCGGTGAGTCCCAGCAAAGCCGCAGGTGATGGCGCAGGTAATGACGCAGGCGTTGCCGCAGGTGATGGCGCAGGCAATGTCGCGGCCCGAGACCGGGGTGCAAGCGATAGTGCAAGGAATGGTGCCGGGGTCTGCGGGGACGTTCGTGCCCTGCCGGGCATTGACGTGGGCCAGCAGACGACGCAGGGTGACACCCGGGGGAGTGATCAAAGGGGGGTGACCTGGTCGTGGTGGCGTACCGCTTCACACTGGACCGCGTCGTGCGCGCCGGGCCGATCACCGCGCACGCGGCCCTGGACGAATGGGCCCACGGACAGATCACCGTTCCCGTGCCCGCCCTCGCCCTGTCACAGATCAGCGGACTGACCCGGCAGGAACTGGCGGGGACGGTGTTCGAGGTCATGGCCAACTGTGCCGCCGCCACGGACGCCGACGTCGACCCGCACGGCTGGCGCCTCATGGCCCGCAGTGACGGCGAACACCGCCTCACGGTGCCGCGATCGTGGAGCGGCGTAACCACCTGACCGGAGGCCGTTCCCGCCCCGCGGTCGACACCAGATACCTCTCCCTCCCCTGCGGCTATCGCGCTGGGGAGGAGATGTCGCCGTCCCGCACCGGCTTGCCCACCGGCCATGACCAGCAGCAACACCACCACGCCGAAGGCGGGCCTGGCTACCTTCGGTGCCACCCTCGGTGCACCCCTGCATGCAACCGTCCAGGCCACCCTCCAGGCCACTGTCCAGGCCACCCTCCAGGAGCACCAGGAGCCGGTCGCGGCGACCCGCCGCCGCGGGCGCGCCCGCCGGCCTGCAGCGTGGGCAAGCCCCCGGCAGGAGGCTTGCCCACCAGAGCGAAGAGCGTCGGCCCAAGAGAAGTGCAGCGTTGCCATCAGACGGCCGGCGCCGACCCGGCCCACACGGCGTGGCCGTAGCGCAGCGGCGGGCGCGGGATCCCGCCCGGATCGGTGCGTGCCGGCGGCGCCCGTTCCTCGAGGGCGGTGAGTTCCGGCGGCAGCGGGACACGGGGGCCCTGAACCGTCGCCGGGATCAGCGGTCCGGCTGCTGTTCAGGCAGGCGTCGACCCGTCTCTTCGACCATGGCGACGCGGTCAGGGTTCACCTCGCGCAACCGCTGCCAGCGTCTGTCTCGTTCGGCCTGCCAGTGCTCCCAGGTGTGCTGCTCCGCTGCCAGCAGCCGCTCGGCCGTCACCTGAAAGACCGGCGCTGCCCACTCCTGCCACAGCACCCACCGCCCTGGAAGTCGTCGTAGCGGCTGGAGGCCAGCCGCCCTCTGCGGCCGGTCGTCTCCAGCTGCCGGTACGTCTCCTCGCCCATCCCCAGCGCCGTGGCCATGGCCGCCCGGCTCCGCCCGGTGAACACCCGCAAGTGCGCCAACACCTCCCTCGACGGTGCACAACTCGGCCGGCACCGTGCCGACAGCCTCCGCCAGCCCCGGCAGCACCACGGGACGCGGGACACGGGCCCCGGCCAGGTAAAGGCTCACCGCGCGTTCGGTCACCCCCGCCGACCGCGCGATCCGGGCCACCGAAACCCCGGCAGCCGCCCTCGCAGCACGGAACCTGCCCGGATCAAAACCGTACGCAGTCTCACTCACACCCCGGCCCCTACCCGATGCGGGACATTCGTTTCTGAACAAACCTTCACATACCCCCGACAATGAAGACTCGTTCACCCTGAACAAAACCACCGATACGCGAGTGTCACCGCTCTCCGGCCACAACTCCCCGGCCACAACTCCGGCCGGGGAGCGTCTGCCCGGCCGGCGCCGTCAACGTGGCATCCGGCCACCGCCGGCCAGACAGACAACCTCAGGCTATGGGTCCGGCCACGGCCACCGAGCCGGGGCCGGCAACCGGTCAGCGGGGGTTGTCCGCGTCGGCCACGCGCGGCAGATACCGCGCGAACCGCTGATACGCCGCCTGCCGCGTCGAACCCACCGCGGCTCCGATCTCCACCCACGTCGCGCCCTGGCCCCGCGCCGCTGCCCCCGCTGCCGGCGCCTGCTCCTCGATCAGTGCCTCCAGCCGGCCCACCGCTTCCAGCGCCGCCAGCGGATCGGCCACCCCCACCTCACGCAGCAACACGCCAAGGCGCTCCACCGTGCGGTCCAGTTCCTCCCGCGCACCATCGGCCACGTCAAGGCCCCTTCACACCAGCCGTCAAGATCCCTTGACACCCTACGTCAAGGCCCCTTGACGACCAAGATCGGACGCGTTAAGTCCCCTTGACGGGATGATCGGCCATCTTTTCCTGGCGCTCGCACCCGCGAGACGCGTCAAGGCCCCTTGACGCCGAGATCGGTCATCCGCCCTGACCCCCGCTCCCCCAACGATGCGCAGCAGCGCCCCGCCACTCCACCCGGCACGGGTCGTCCATGGCCGGGTCCAGGTCCGGGTCCGCGCAGCCGGCCGACCGCAGGATCAGCAGCAGGTCGTGATCGGAGAACGCCGTCCCCAGACGCTTCTCCCCTGCTTGGCCACAGCGCATCGTCACCAGCCGCCCACCACACGCCGACGGCTCATGCACCACAAAGCGCGCCTGCTCCATCACCCCAGCGTGCAGCCATCAACCGCAGCGCGCACCGCCGCGCCCGGCAGGGGCGAACCCGCACCGGCCCGGTGGGCGGCGTCGTGGGTGCTGTGGACGGAGTGCGGCGGCAGGCCGTTCTCGCGCAGCACCACCAACACCTCGCTGATCTCGTGGGGTGTGGTCCACGGGGCCGGGTAGTCCAGGAACTGCGTCACCAGCGCCCACTCGTGGTGCAGTGAGCCTTCCTGCGACTGCGGGGTACGCCAGTCGGTGGTGTCCGCTCCGTGCCGGGTAGCGGCGTCGGTGGACGCGTCCTCGGTGAGGTGCGCGGACAGCAGCACGCCACGGTGGAACAGCAGGAAGACCGGGCGGGGCGCGGTCACCTCGCGCAGGACCTTCACCAGGACGCGGCCGTTCTCGGTGCCGGTCAGGCCGAACAGGTCGGCGTTCTCCAACAACGACAGCGCGGTGCGGTGAACGGCCTTGTTCGGGAACGCCGCGGAAGCGGCCAGAACCCGGGCGGTGTCCGCGACCGCGGCGCGCAGCTGCACCAGCTGCCGGCGCAGTTCCACCATCGCGGCGTCGTCCTGTTCCAGGCAGGCTGCGTCCGTGCGGTGCCGGGCATCGAGCCTGTCCAGCCGCTGCCGGGCGTCGGCAAGGTCGGCTTCCAGGCCGGGCACGCGCCCGGCCTCGGTCACCGCGTCCTGGTAGGCGCGGTGGGTGCTGCTGGCGATGATGCGGATCATCAAAATCCCCCTGACGTCAAATGCGATGCCGGGCTGTCCGGCTCCCCACGGCCCCGCCCGTACCAGCCACGTCGTGCTGGTACGGGCGGGGGAGGCAGCAGGCAGAACAGGCAGGAGCTGCGGACTCAGCCGGTGTAGGGCAGTCCCCAGTAGCGCTCGGGGACTTCGCCGGCCCGGAACTCTTCGGCTTCCTCGCGGTACTCGGTGGCGTGGCCACGGGCGACCTCAGCCGCCCGCTTGGCCTGCGCCCGCACCATCGGGGAGTTGCCGGGGTCTACGGCGGCGCGGTCGCCGTCCAGGGCGGCGGCCTCGCAGCGGGCCGCGCACCGCTCGCGGTCCACGGCCAGTTCCAGCAGCTCCGCAGGCGTCAGGTCCGTCGTCATGCGCTCGGCCATCAACGGCTCCCATCAGTGGGTTGACGGTGTGGTCCGGGCTGTCCGGCTCCCCACGCCCCGCCCGTACCAGCGCGCCTGGGCTGGGACGGGCGGGGGAGGCAGCAGGCAGAACGGTTCAGGCGCTGCGGTGCCGCAGCGCGAGGGCGTGGCGGGTGGTGCGCAGGCGGGTCAGGGCGGCGCGGATCGCGCGGCGGTGCGGCCGACGCCGGGCCCGCGCCCTGCTCACGCGGGCGGCGGGGTTGCGGATCCCGGCCAGGGCCAGGGCCTCGTAGGAGTCAAAGTCAGCGGACGTCCAGTCCGGACGCGGACCGTAGGTGCGGAACATGCGGGAGCCTCCGAGCTGTCACAGGAACGGGACGGGCGTGCCGGTCAGGCGGCCAGCGGCAGGACGGTGTCCTGCCGTACGGCAGCCAGCGGGGCGTCGATGTGCGCGAGGACCTGCTGCTCGGTTGAGGGGGCGGCGGTGGGCAGCTGGTCGACAAACCGGACCTCAACCGCGCGGGGGGAGGTGCGGCGGCGGATGACACCGCGCGCGATGATCTGCAACCAGGCCAGGTCCATCACCCGGTGGTCGACGCGGTCGGCGTTCTCCACGATCCGCAGCCAGACCTCGCCGGCGATGTCCTCACCCAGGCAGTGGTTGGACACGTCCAGGTGGTCGTAGACGAACCGCAGCAGCGCCTGCTGGTGCGCCTGGTAGGCGGCGGTGATCAGGTCCGTGCTGCTCACAGTGGCGGTGGTCATGACGTTTCTCCTTGTCGGGAAAGGCGGCGGTGGATCTCGTGAACGCGGTGGCCAGCGGCGTAGGCCGCGGCGGCCGCCAAAGCAGTGGCGTGCAGGCGGTGGCGGGCGGTGCGGCTACACGGGCCGAAGTGCGCGATCGCGCGGGCCGCGGCAGCGGCCAACGCCCGGGCCCGGGCGGCTATGTGAAGGTCGTCAGGCACCAAGAAGCCCAAGCGCAAAGAAGAGGGCGGGGCGGCCCAGGAGGGAGTGGGGCCGCCCCGCCCTGACGGTGGGGTGCGGAAGGTGTGGGGTTACTGCTGGCCGGAGCCGTTGCAGCGAGTGCAGGGCTGTCGGGTCTGCCGGCCGGAGCCGTCGATGACCAGCACGCCCTCGCCGGTGCCGTTGCAGCCGGTACAGCGCCGGGGCATCTCAGGCATGAAACGCAGCCAGAGTCTGCGGTACCGCGCTGCCGGTTTCACCACAACGACAACGCCACCACCCGCACAACGGGCACGCGTCGTCGGCCGCGTACGTGTGGGTGACGCTGCCCGCCGGCGGGGGCGTAGGCGGCGGGGTGGGGATCGGCTCGTGGCCGTAGTCCCCGTTGATGCTGTGATCCGCCATCTCCACCACGCCCGTCGTCCGGGCGCGGCGGGCGATCGCGAACAGCCGGGCGCACACGCCATCGGCGTGCGCCTCGGCCCGGCTCCGGTAGTCGTACGCGGCCAGCACCGAAGCGGGCAGCGCCAGCGTGCACGCGACGGGGCGGCCGATCCTCCCCCGCTGCGATCAGCTGACGCCGACGCACCGCGCCGGGCTTGGGCGACCCGGCAGGGGTCTTGGCCGGCATGCCGTCGTCGTGGCTCCACACTCCCGACGGGTGCGGGCGTGCCGGTGCCGGCTGCGGCTGGCGGCCGTCCCGCTGGTGCGGAGTCGGACGCATCGGCAGCGGAGAACCACCCGCCGCAGCAGCCGGAGATGCCATCATGAGTGTCAAGGTCGAGTCCTTCCTCGTCGCGACCTCCTGACAGCCCCCGGTCGCACCCGGGGGCTGTCGTCGTGACTGCTGTACGAGCAGCCACGGCCCCGGCCGCCCCCACCTGGGATGGGGGCGGCCGGGGCCGTGGGTCTTCGTCGCCTGCGCGGATTGTTCAGGCGGTGATGCGTTGGGGGTGAAGCGGCACGTCGGGGCCGCGGAACTCCGAGACCGCGCCCGGGATCGTGCGGCAGGTGTTGTTGGCCTCTTCGACCCGCGTGCCGGAGCGCTTGGCCGTCGCCCGGGCGTTGGCCGTGGCCTCGCGGTGCCGGGCCCACTCCGCCGCGGCGGTCTTCTGTGCGGTGGCGGTGTAGCGGCGGTCGAACCGGGCCCGCTCCCGCGCGAAAGCCTGCCGGGTGCGGTCGCGATGCTCCTGGGTGCGCTGCAGCTGCTCATACAACGCGGCAAGCCGAGCGCCGTCAGCGCAGCGGTGCGTCCCTGCACAGCGGCTGGCCACGCTGCTGGCTCGGCACTTGGCGAGGTGCTCGCGGTACGCGGTTAACGACCCGGCCGCGGTCGCCGGCACCGGAACCATCCGGGCGACGGGCTTGGGCGGGGCGGGGAGCGGCTTGTAGTGCTGCCGAGCCGAACGGCGCACCCTCGCGGTGCTGTCGGCCGCCAACAGCTTCTCGTCCCACTCCTCAACGCTCATGTCCAGCTTGATCACCTGGAGGCTGCCAGCGCAGCGCTCCTGGTCGGTGGTGCTGTGTTCACGGATCTTGAGCGTCATGTTGCCGCCCATCAGGCGGCGCCAGGTCTTGCAGTCCGGGCAGACGATCGACTTGACCTCGCCCTCGCGAATGTTGACGTCCTGCGGTTCGACCTTGCTGAGCCGGAGCGGCGCGCGGCCGTTGTTGCGCTTGGTACGAACCCGGCCGGGGCGGATCTGCGGCATCAAGTCCTCCTGGACTCTAAAAACCTCGTCTCACCAGGGCGTAGTGACATGCTTGGCGCCGAAGAAGTTTCGGTCTCCGTCGTCCCGGTTGTTTGCGAGATCGAGGAGGCTACCGGGTTCGGGGTTTTCCAGGTCGGTAAGCCAATCTGTAACAAAGTTTCGGAGGTTCTTGCCTGCCACTGTGTAGAGGTCTGGCCGTCATCTGCGCTCCTGCTGTCTGGGGTACGGGCATAGTTCATCAGACATCGATGCTGGTGACTGGGGATTCCCTGCTTCAAGCTGGACCCAGGTCCAGAGCCACGTCTGTACAGCCGGCCGACTGCATCAGCAGCAGCTCGTGCTCGGAGAACGCCATCCCCAAACGCTTTTCTCTGCCCTGCCGCAGCAGGCGGGTACCGCAGGAACTTCGGCTCGGACAGTAGGCCGGAGGTCTGCGCGGAGGCCCCCGTGCAATGCACCGAACCGCGGGAAGGCGCGACCGCTGTCATCACTGCGGGCATGGCCTGAAGCCGGATCCGCTCCCACCCGGCGTCGGTCAACCCGCTGCCCTTCGCGTGTCTCACCTATTCAGAACTGCCGAATGCCTTCACACCATCCGACAGGTTCGGAAGCGCGACCAGAGTTGGCATTCGCATAATACGGGGTGGCGCAAAACTTCTATTGCATCCCATGGGAGACCGGTAGGGTGTGACAACGCCGTAAGGCGCCCTATCTCTTGCACTTCTCATTGGCGATTCCATAAAGAAGTGCCACGAAACGGTGCAGGATATGTGCAGCTTAGTGAATTGGCGGGCCTCGCGCGTCCGGTTCGTACGATGGATTCTGCTGTAGCAGTTCCCGTAGGCCAGCCTTTCTCTTCACTAGCTTAGCCGCGTTCCGAAGCGCACGGAAAACCAATGGTCACCTGCGCACCCGGTTTCATCGCACAAGCGGTAGAGACCGTGAGCTCGCGCGGCTGATTCCGCGCTTACCTCTGCGCAGCTAAAGCTGCCTTGCCCATCGTCGAGCCGCAGTCGCCTCTTCGATGCAGGTCATTTCTCGCACTCATTCCGGAGCCTCTCCATGCTCAGTGTTCCTATTCCCAGACCCGGGTCGATCGCGCTCGGCGTGATCGTCGCCCTGGCACTCGGGGTCATACCGGCCACGGCCGCCGTATCCGCGGACCCCGCCGGTCGCGGGCCCGCCGCCAGCGCTATACAGACATCTGGCAACGGCGGCACGCACACCGTCACCCTCATCACCGGCGACAAGGTGACGATCGGCACCGCCGCCGACGGCACCAGCATCCGGTCCTTCCAAGGTGCGAACGGCACCACCACCGGATTCCACCGGGCGGTCGTCGACGGGGCCACCTACGTGTACCCCGACGCCGTCCTGCCCTACGTCAGCGCCGGGACGCTCGACAAGCAGCTG
>NZ_JARAVK010000194.1:0-17584 GCF_033792765.1 Streptomyces sp. PA03-6a
AGTTTTTTTTAAGAGCCAGGGGGGGTTCCGGCCCGGAGTCGTGGGTCATCGGGTGCCTCCCGCGGAGGCGCCGCGCAGCCTGCGGTACGCGGCGGGGGACATCGCGTACCCGCTGAAGCGGGCCTCGCCGACCGGACCGCCGCTCGCGCTGAACCGGACGCGGACGTCACCGCCGCAGACCGGGGGCAGGGAGTCCGTCCACAGCCGGACCCGCTCCGCGCGGCGTACGGGACGGGCGGTGGCGGCGCGCAGCGAGGCGACGACGTAGCGGCGGTCGAAGTCCACCCGGCGCGACTGGTGGCCCAACAGCGTCACGAACTGCCGCGCCGCCTCGGTGAGTTCGGTCAGCGATCGCAGCTCCACGCCGGTTCCGCCGGAGCGGGCGCGCAGATGGTGACCGCGGGGCGGGGAGAGCAACTCGGCGCTGTAGCCGCCGGGGCCGTGGTTGCGGTAGCCGGCGAGCAGGACGTTCTCGGGCCGGTGGCGGTGGACCAGTTCGGGGGCGACCATGGTGTCCCGGCGCGGCCCCCGGTCCTCGCCGGCCCGCGGTCCGGGCAGTCCCACGGCCGCCGGGCTCCCCGGGGCCGGGACGGCCACCGCGTGGATCCGTCCGTCGCAGACCGCGCGGTCCTGCTGCAGGCAGTGGACGCGCCACCCGCCGGGCGTCCCGGGCAGGGCACGTGCGGTGATCTCCACGGGGAGGTGCTTCTCGGTGAAGCGGCCGAACTCCAGCTCCAGTGCGTGGACCCGCCAGGCGGGACGGGAGTCCGCGTCCGCCCCGGCGACGCGCTCGACGAGTTCGGTGGCCCCGTCGATCAGCAGGGCCGCGGGCAGGTGGTCGAGGGGGTGGTCGAAGAAGAAGGGGTCCTGTTCGACCGTCCGCAGGCGGGCGGTCCAGGTCACCGCGGCGTCGCCGAAGCGGTGGGTGGCGCGCTCGTCCGTGGGTGCTTGTAAGACTGGCATCGGACAACAACTCCGTTGGTCTTCCCGGCGTTTCACCGTGCATGGGCAGGTTCGGTCGATCGGACCAGTTGTGTGTTGCGCGCTGGAGTCGACGCTACTACCCGTGGGTAATAACTATCGGCGGGCCGGTCGAGGCGGGTGGATTCCGGCCACGGCCCGGCTCCGGTGTTACCGGGGGTCCGCCGCCGCTGTCACCGGGCGGACGGCGGTACGGGGTGCCGCGGGGCCCTGGGGCGTGCGAGGGTCAGCGTTTGCTGTTGCGAACAAAGTTGGCGTGATCCGGGTCCTCGAACAGGACCGAATTCCCCGGGGATTTCCCTTTCGTTCGCCGCGGCGGGTGTTCGCGCCGTGACGTGCGGTGAGGCCGAGTCCTCGGGGAGTCAGTTCCCGGGTGCGGTCCAGGCGTTCGGCCCGAGCCGGTCGATGATCGTACGGAGCTGCTCCCGGTCGAGCTCGTAGATCGTCTCGCCCGCCCTCGGGTCGCGCGCGTGGAGGGTGTGGAACAAGGGCCCCCCGTGGGCGCCGATCTGGACCAGGGTGGCCGAGGCCCCCCGGACGGCACGCTCGGTGCCGGGCGGCGCGGTGAGGTCGACCCGCCCGACGACCCCCGGGGTCACCCACACCGGCACCGACTCCAGGTGCCCGGACAGCTGGAGGTGGAAGTGGCCGCACAGGATCAGCCGCACGTCCGTGCCGCGGATCGCGTCGGCCAGCTCGGCGGCGTTCCGCAGTCCCAGCGCGTGCTGCACCTCGACGTCGAGGGCGATCGGCGGATGGTGCAGCACCAGCACACTGCCCATGGGGGCCGGGGTGGCCAGGACCTCGCGGAGCCAGTCGAGCTGGGCCCCGCCGAGCAGGCCGTACCCCATGCCCGGCACGAGCGAGTCCAGGGTGATGAAGCGGAAGCCGTCGACCAGGCTCACGGCCGCCCGCTCCCCGGCGGGCGAGGTGAGCATCGCCCGGGCGTGGTTGCCGCCCTCGGGACGCAGGTGCCCGCTGCCCAGCGCCCGCGCGAAGGCACGGCGCTCGTCGTGGTTGCCGGTGCTGTAGAACACCGGTGCCCGCCGCCGCAGGGCGAAGTCCCGGACGATGTCGCGCACGGAGATGTACGCGTCCAGCGACCCGTCGTCGGCGATGTCGCCGCTGATGACGATGACGTCGATGTCCGCGACCGGCTCCAGGTCGTTCAGCAGACCGCGCAGCGACTCCCTCGCGTTGACACCACCCGCCCTCGGCGCACCGAAGCGATCGAGATGGGTGTCGGAGAGATGCAGGATCCGCATTGCGCGTACGGTACTCGGCTCGCGGCGCGACGTCACCGATCATTGCGCCGCGCAACCGGACGGCGGCCCGGACGGCGGCGCCGCGGAGCGGAACGGAGTTGCGGGGGGACGCGGCGGTTCGTGAGGCTTGGACCCGGCGACGGGAATCCGGAGAAGAGGGGGGGGCCGCGTCATGGACCGGTCGTGGAAGCGCTTCGACTGGACGGCCACCGAGGTGCCGCAGGCGCCGCTCGACCACCGGCAACGCCTTCGGGCGGGCGTGCCGTTGACACTGCGGGCCGTCCAGGACGCGCGGGCCGTGCAGCGGCCGGTGTTCGACCCGGCGTTGCAGCAGTACCCCAACGCGTACCGGGCGGCCGACCCGCGCTTCCCGGACCCCGGGGTGGAGGCGGGCTGGCTGGAGGCCCGGCGCCGGGCGACGGACCTCGTGCTCGCGGCCGTCGCGGACTCGCCGTGGGCGGAGCATCTGGTGCTGCGCGGCAGCAGGCTGCTGCGCGCCTGGTTCGGGGACGCCGCACGGGAGCCCGGCGACCTGGACTTCGTCGTCGTGCCGCGGGAGTGGCGGATCGAGGAGCCGCGCACGACCGGGCTGTTCGAGGGCATCGCCCGCGCGGCCGGGCACGTCTCCGCGTCCGGGCCGGTACGGATCGCCGCCGCGGACGCGGTCGCCGAGGACATCTGGACGTACGACCGCGTGCCCGGGCGCCGGCTCGTCCTGCCGTGGACGGCGGACGGGCTGCCCGGCGGGATCGTCCAGCTCGACGTCGTCTTCAACGAGCGGCTGCCCACACCGCCGGAGCGCTTCCCGCTCCCCGCCCTGTCGGCGGGCGGCCCGCAGGCAGCGGTGCTCGGGGTCTCCCCGGAACTGTCGCTGGCGTGGAAGCTGATGTGGCTGGTCAGCGACAGGCATCCGCAGGGCAAGGACCTGTACGACGCGGTGCTGCTCGCCGAGTCCTGCCGGCTGCGGCCGGAGGTGCTGCGTGACGTCTTCCTCGACGCCGAGGGCTGGTACGCGCTGCACCCCGTCACCGCGGACGCGCTCGGGGACCTGGTCCCGGAGGTGGAGTGGCGGCACTTCGCGGCGGAGTACCCCCGGCTCGGCGGCGATGCGGCCGCGTACGGCCGCCGCCTGACCGCGGCCCTGGCCCCGACGTTCGACGCCGCCCCGCAGGGCCCCGCCCTGCGGGCCTGGTGGATGGCGCCCTGGCTCGCCGAGTACCGCGGCGTCCACGAGCGCGAGGGCATGGCGGGCATGCAGAGGCGGCTGGCCGCCGAGGTGGGTCCGCCGGCCGCCGTCGTCATCACCCGCCACGTGCTCGGCCCCGGGCGGTGCAGCCCCGAGGACGCCCTCGCCATCATGCTGGCCGACCCGGCCTGGTCCCAGTGGGTCGAGCTCTACGAACAGCACCCGAAGTGGCGGCGGGAGCACCTGTCCGAACCGGGGGAGTGACGGCCGGCTCCCCGCCGGGGGGCCGGTGGCCGCGGTACGGGCGCGTTGCGCGCCCGAGTGTGGGGTCGGCTGCGTGCGCCCGATGCCACGGGTCCGGTTTCGCCGGGGCCCGGCACATGGTGCGCCGGGCGGTGGCGCGGAACGAGGAGCACCGCCGAAGGGCCGAAGGGGTCTTGGCGGCGCGGTACTTGGCCGAGCAGGCGGCGAGCGATGGCGGGTATGGGCGCGCGCTCCTGCCTGCGGCGGGCTGGGCCCGGGGCCGGTTGGTGATCGCGGGCACGGGCGGGTGCGACGGCCTGCGTGAGGCGCCGCACCCGCCCGCCCGGGGGTGTCCGTCAGCCGCGGGCGCCGGACGCCACGGGTTCGGCTTCCGCCGGGGCCGGCGCGGTCGCGGTCGCGGCGTGGCGGGCGGTGGCGCGGTGGACCGGGACGAGGAGCGCGGCCAGGGCGGCCGCCAGGCAGAGCACCGCCAGCAGGCTGAACGCGTGGGTGTAGCCGGAGGCGTAGGGCAGGCCGGAGGGCTGGAGCCGGCTGGTGACGAGCACGCTGGTGACCGCGGCGCCGATGGAACCGCCGATCGTGCGGATGTTGGCGTTCATGCCGCTCGCGGCGCCGGTCTGCTCGGCCGGGACGCTGCGCACGATCAGGTTGGCCATCGAGGCGAAGGCGAGGCCGATGCCGAGGCCGAAGATGCCGGCCGCGAAGGCCACCTGCCACTGCTGGTCGTGCCAGGCGGCGAGGAAGCCGCAGGCCACGGCGCCCAGCGCGGCACCCGCCGTGAGCAGGCGCTTCGCGCCGACCACGGGCTCCAGGCGGCCGCTGAGGACGCCGGAGAGGAACATCGCCACCAGCATCGGCAGCATCAGCAGTCCGGCCCCCGTCACGCTGGCGCCGAAGCCGTAGCCCGCGGCGCTCGGGGTCTGGGCGAAGCCGGGGAGGAAGGACCAGATCGAGTACATGCCCGCGCCGAAGAGGAGACCGGCGGCGTTGGTGGTCCACACGGCGCGCAGCCGCATGATGCGCAGGTCGATCAGGGGGTGGCGGGAACGGGCCTCGGCCGTCAGCCACAGGGCGAACAGGACGACCGCGGTGGCGAACAGGACGAGGGCGCGGCCGGAGGTCCAGCCCCACTGGGTGGCCTGGCTGAGCGGCAGCAGCAGCGCCACGAGCCAGCCCGACAGGAGGACGGCGCCGAGCCAGTTGACGCGTCCCTCGGCCCGGCTCGGGGACTCGGGCACGTAGCGGAAGGCGATCAGCGCGGTGATCGCGACGACGCCGACGGGCAGCCAGAACAGCCAGCGGTAGTCGAGCGCAGAGACGATCGGGCCGGCCGCCACGATGCCGACGCCGCCGCCCGCGGCGATGACGGCGGACAGGTTGCTGATGCTCGGGCCCACCTCGCTCGCGGTGAACTCGTCCCGGATGATCCCGAAGGACAGCGGGAACAGCGCGCCGCCGATGCCCTGGATGACGCGGGCGATGATCAGTACGCCGATGGACGGCGCGAGCGCGGCGAGCAGGCAGCCGAGCGTCAGGACCACCAGGACGGCGACGAGCGTGCGCTTCTTGCCGACCAGGTCGCCGACCCGGCCGAGGATGGGGGTGAAGACCGAGGCGGACAGCAGGTAGGCCGTCATCACCCAGGTCGCGGTGGACTGCGAGGTGTGCAGGGCGTGCTGGACGGTCGGCAGGGCCGGCGCGATCAGCGACTGGAGCATGGAGAACACGCCCGCACCGGTCGCGAGGACCGCGAAGGTGAGGCGGGTGGACTTGCGTGGCATGGAAAGCCTCTCCGATTCCGAACGGGGGCGTGGCCGGGACCGTCCGGCCGTGGTCGTACGGGCCGCGTGGGCAGCCTGGGAGACGGTGACCGCGCGCGGCGGCCGCCGGGGAAAGCCTGGGAAAGCCGGGGGACGGGCGATGCGTCGGCGCAGGGCCCGTGGAAGGGGTCACACCGGGGTGCGTACGCCTGACCGCCGCGTGCCGGGCACGCGGCGACGGGAACGACACCCCGACTGGTAAAGTGGAGGTATGCCTCCACTGTAGCGGAGGCCACCCTCCACTTCAAACGTTCCGGTCAGGAGGCAGCAGTGACGGCCGACACGTTCCCCGTCAGCGCGATCGTCGCGTCCCAGCGCCCGCACCGCAGGGACGCGGCGCGCAACTACGACGCCCTGCTCGCGGCCGCCCGCGAGGCCTTCGCCGAGAACGGCGCCGAGGCCTCGCTGGAGGACATCGCCCGTCGCGCGGGCGTGGGCATCGCCACCCTCTACCGGAACTTCCCCACCCGGCGGCACCTCTTCGAGTCCGTCTACGCGGACGAGGTCAACGACCTGTGCCGGGTCGCCCAGGAGGTCGCCGACCACGAGCCGTGGGAGGCGCTCACCTCCTGGCTGGGCCGCTTCGTCGACTACACCGTCACCAAGCGCGCCATCCGCGAGGCCCTCAACAACGAGTCCGACGTCTTCCTGGCCTGCCGCGACTCCATGTTCCAGGCCGGCGGCCCGCTCTTCGACCGCGCCCAGCAGGCCGGCGAGGCACGCGCCGACATCTCCTTCGACGACCTGCTCCGCATGGTCTCCGGCATCTCCGCGACGCACTTCGCGGACGACGCCCAGCGCGACCGCATCCTCTCCGTCGCCCTCGACGGCGTCCGCGTCCGCCGCTGAACCGCGGCGGACGCGCCGCAGGCGCCGGTCAGCCGCCCGGTCGCGGCGCGGCGTAGGCGCGGACGGCCACCCGCCGGTCCGGGCCCCACCGCTGCTCGACGGTGGCCAGCAGCGTCCATCCCAGCCGCTCGTACAGGGCGGCCGCGGCCGTGTCCGACGCGACGACGTCGAGCACCGGGTGCAGGCCGCGCAGCCGCGCCTCCTCGACGGCCGCGGCCATCAGCAGCGCCCCGATGCCATGGCCCCGGGCCCCCGGGGCGACGAACAGCCGGCCCACGACCGCGGTCGCTCCGGCAGCCGCGCCCTCGCGGGCGCTCCACAGTCCCGGCGCGGCGTCGCTCCCGCTGCCCGCCCCGAGGCCGACGTGGCCCACGACGACACCGTCCGACTCGGCGACCCACGCGGCGAGCGGCGCCGCCCCGGAGAGCCACGCGGCCGGTGCGGCGGGCCAGTCGACCGGGTAGCCGTCCCGGTCGTGGACCGCGGCGAGCACCCGCACGCACGCGTCGAGGTCGCCCTCCTCCCGCCGCCGGACCCGGATCGCCGCACCTGCCCTCGCCTCGTCCACCCGGGAATGCAACCACAGGTCGCGCGGGCGGCCGCGCGGCGGCGGCCCGGCCGCCCGGGAGCGGCACCCGTACGGCGAGATCAAGACAAGTGCCCGCCGTGACGCGGGCGGCGGCTCCCCGGCGCGGGCAATCCACCCCATTCCGTGAGGACTTCGTGCACACGACCCGCGCACGAACCCACGCCCTGCGCGGACCCGCTCCGGCCGTGCGTCACCTCGAGATGCGGGCCTCGATGCCGTCGAGCAGGAAGTCGAGGCCGATCCGGAAGGTGTGGTCGGCGTCCAGGTGGGCGGCGTCGCGCACCACCGTGGCCAGCGCGGGGAATCGGCCGGTGGCGAACGTCCGCTCCAGGTAGGGCCCGAGTGAGGCCTGCCAGCGCGTCTCGTCCATCCCGGTGGCCCGCTCGGCGCGCCGCTCGGCGACCTCACGGCGCACCGCGCCGATCGCGTACGCGTTGACCGCGGCGACCACCGGCATGACGGCGTCCACGTCGACCCCGCCCAGTGCGGCCACCACGGTCTCCCCACTGGCCAGCGCGTTCGGCCCGAGCTGGGGTCGGCCGCCCAGCAGATCGGCGAGCCATTCGTGCTCGTGGGCGGCGTGCCGGGTGGCTTCGGCAAGGGACCGGAGCACCTCCCGCCAGCCGTCCCCGACCGGCCGGATCTCGGCGTGGACGGCGTCGACCATGAGGTCGAGCAACTCCTCCTTGCTCGCGATGTAGCCGTACAGCCGCATCGGACGGACGTCCAGCGCGGTGGCGACCTTGCGCAGCGACACCGCGTCCAGGCCCTCCGCGTCGGCCAGTTGGATCGCCGCCCGCACGATCCGCTCCCGGCTCAACGGGGCCGGCACAGGTCGATTCGGTGGCTCCGGCCTCTCCCACACCAACATGCCGCTCACCATACATCGCCTCGGACCGATACAGTGTATCGATCCGTACGGCGTATCGAAGGAGAAGCGGCCATGACCATCGCCATCGTCGGAGCCGGCCTCGGCGGCCTGGCTCTCGCCCGTGTGCTGCACGTGAACGGCATGGATTCCGTCGTGTACGAACGTGAGTCGTCCCGCGGTGCGCGCGGTCAGGGCGGCATGCTCGACATCCACTCCGGCCAGCGGGCGCTGCGCGAGGCCGGTCTGATCGACCGGTTCCACGCGATCGCCCGTGGTGAAGGCCAGGACATGCGTCTTCTCGAGCCGGACGGCACCCTGCTGCTCCAGGAGGACACGCCCGACGACGCCCCGCTCGCGCGACCCGAGGTCGACCGCGCCGATCTGCGCGACCTGCTGCTGGACTCCCTCCCCGACGACGTGGTGCGCTGGGGGCACGCGTTCCAATCCGCCGGCAACGGCCTGCTGCACTTCGCCGACGGCAGCAGTGCGGCGTACGACCTGCTGGTCGGCGCGGACGGCGCGCAGTCCCGGGTCCGCCCGCTGCTCACCGACGCCCGCCCGGTGCACATGGGCCAGAACGTCGTCGAGGTCGGCATCCCCGACATCGACCGCACGCACCCCGACCTCGCGGCGATGGTCGGGCGCGGCAACTACTGGGTGCTCGGCAACGGACTGTCCCTGGCGGCACAGCGCAACGGCGACGGCCGCGTTCGCATCGGCCTCAGTTTCTACAACACCCCCGAGGACTGGTTCGCCACCAGCGGCATCCCGTTCGACGACCCGGCCGCCGCCCGGGCGCGGCTGATCGACCTGCTCCCCGGCTGGGACCCGCGGTTCACCGCGTTGATCGCGGCCTGCGACGACACGGTCGTCCCGCGGTCGATCACCACTCTCCCGGTCGGCCTGACCTGGCCGTCGACGCCGGACGTCACGCTGGTCGGCGATGCCGCGCACGTGATGCCGCCGGTGGGGGAGGGCGCCAACATGGCGCTGCTCGACGGCGCCCTGCTCGGTCTCGCGCTGGCCGCGCACCCGGACGACTTCCCCGCCGCCGTCGAGGAATACGAGCGCGAGATGTTCGAACGCACCAGCGCTGCCGCCCGGATGTCCGCGGACATCCAGGAACTGCTGATGTCGCCGGACGCCGGCAAGAAGATGCTCGCGTTCTTCCAACCCAGCTGAACGCGACCGCATACGGTCACGCGGCCGACCTCGCCCACCAGGGGTTTTCCGGCCTTGAGGCGAAGAGGAAACGGGAAACCCCTGGTGCCGGCGGTCCGTCCGGGGTCACCGTGAGGGCCGACACGCGACCGAGGGCGGCGCCGGGCGCCGCCCCGTCTTTGGGGGAAGACCGCATGAGAGCACGACGCTGGGGAGGCGGGCTGGTCGCCGCCGTGGTGACCGCCCTGCTCCTCGCGCTCGTCCCGGCCGCCGCCGCGCACGCGGCCGGGACCGGAGAGCAGAACTGGTGCAGCCTGCAGGGCATCGCCTCCGACGAGGCGCACCGGGCGGTGGACGCGGCCTGCCAGGAGTGGCGCAACCGCACGCTGTACACGTGGGGCGGCGGGCACGGTCCCGCGCCCGGCATCAGTTACGGCACCATCGACATCCACGACCTGGAAGAGACCTGGAACGACCCGTACACGCGCGGCTTCGACTGCTCGGGGTTCGTCCGCTGGGCCTGGTACAAGGCCGTCGGGTGGGACATCCTCGGCGGCGGCACCGCCGAGGCGATGTACCGGAGCGCCGGGCGCACCTACCAGGCGGTGCACGGCAGCGGGGGCGGCAAGCCGGCCGTCTCCGACCTGGAGCCGGGGGACATCGTCTTCACCGGGGTCGGCGGCACGGTCGACAGCATCAGCCACGTGATGCTCTACCTCGGCGGCGGCTACGTCGTGGAGGCGTACCAGTCGCAGCACCCCGTCCGGGTGATCGACATCAACGCGCGCATCGACAACAACCGCCTGGTCGGGGTGGCGCGCATGCCGCAGGGCGGCCCCTTCACCGAGCCGCCCGGCTACGACGGCACCCTCCAGGTGACCTGGGGCACCGACGTGGCCGTACGGCAGCACCCCAACAAGACGGCGGCGCTGGTGACCCGGCTGTCCGGGCCGGACCTGGTGTACGCCACGTGCCAGCAGCACGGGGAGACCGTCACCGCCGAGGGCTACACCAACGACGCCTGGACGTACCTGTCCAACCGCGGCGGCTGGATCAGCAACATCTACCTGAGGGGGCCGGCCTGGCTGCCGGAGGTGCCCGCCTGCACCGGCTCCGCCTACGACCCGCAGACCGGTTCCGGGGGCGGCGGCGACGTCTCGCAGGGCGGCGCCTTCAGCACCTGGGGCACCGGAGTGGCGGTCCGCTCGGAACCGTCCACGACCACCGGCACCACGGTGGCCCGGCTGGCCGGCCCGACGAGCGTCGCCGTGAGCTGCCAGACGCACGCGCAGACCGTGACGTCCGAGGGGTACACCAACGACGCCTGGTCCTACCTGCCGCAGTACGGCGGCTGGGTCACCAACATCTACATGCGCGGCGACGCCTGGCTGGCCGGGGTCCCCGCCTGCGACGGCAAGGGCACCTCCACGCCGGCCGGGGCGAGCCCGTACGGCACCTGGGGCACCGGCGTGGCGATCCACAGCTACCCCTCCGCCGGGTCCGCCGTGGTGGCCCGGCTGGCGGGTCCGACCGACGTGGCCGTGTCCTGCCAGAAGCACGCGGAGCAGGTGACGGCCGAGGGCTACACCAACGACGTCTGGTCGTACCTCCCGCAGTACCAGGGCTGGATCACCAACATCTACATGCGCGGCGACGCCTGGCTGTCCGGCGTGCCGAGCTGCGGCGCCCCGGGCGGCGCCATCTGAGCGACCCCGGTCCGCCACGGCCGGCGTGGTCCCACCGCTCACGGGGGCGGTGGGGCCCGCCGGCCCGTGGCCATTTCTCGACCGTGCGCACCCCTTCGCCCGCGACCCTGGGAACCACGCCCCGCCCCGCGCACTCCTCACCTTCCGACGGGCACGCCGGCGGGGCGGCCGGGGACAGGGGACGGCGCCCTCCGCGCCGTACGCGGCGGGGACGGGATGGACCGGACACCACACAGGCCGATCGAGCCCTTCGGCCGGGCACTGCGCGAACTGCGCCTGGAGCGGGGCCTGTCGCTGTCGGCGCTGGCCCGGCGCACCCACTACAGCAAGGGGTACCTGAGCAAGATCGAGACGGGTGGCAAGCCGGTCAACGCCGACGTCGCCCGGCGCTGCGACGAGGCACTGGAGGCCGGCGGGACGCTGCTCGCCCTGCTGCCGCCCGAGTCCGGGGCGCGAAGTGCCCGCCTTTCAGAGGTCGATGACGAGGTATCACCTTGCCCCTATCCCGGGCTGTCCGCCTACGGCGCCGAGGACGCGGGGCGCTTCTTCGGCCGTGAACGCGCCGTCGCGGACCTGGTGGAACGCCTCGGGCGACGGGCCGGCCAGGGCCCGCTGGCCGTGGTCGCCCCCTCCGGGGCCGGGAAGTCCTCGCTGCTGCGGGCCGGGCTGCTCCCCGCCCTGGCCGACGGCCCGTACGGCCGGTGGCCGGTCGCCTTCTGCACCCCCACCGCGCGGCCCCTGGACTGCCTCGGGCACGCGATGGAGCAGGCCCTGGGGCCCGCCGCGGGCGGAACGCCGCAGGACACGGGCGAACAGGCGCCGGCCTCCGCACGCGCCGCCGCCCTCGTCGCCGCGCCGCGCGGAGGATGCGTCGTCGTGGTGGACCAGTTCGAGGAGACGTTCACGCTCTGCGACGACGAGGCCGAGCGGCGCTCCTTCATCGCCGCCCTCACCGGGCTCGCCGCGTCCGGTGACGCCCTCGTCGTCCTCGGGATCCGGGCCGACGTCACCGGACGCTGCCTGGAGTACCCCGCGCTCGTCCCCGTCATCAGCGACGGGCTGTTCGCGCTGGGCGCGATGAGCCCGGACGAGCTGCGCGAATGCATCGTGCGCCCGGCGCGCGAGGAGGGCACCGAGCTCGAACCGGGCCTGGTGGAGGTCCTGTTGCGGGACCTGGGCGCCGCGGAGTCCCCGGAGTCCCCGGGGCACCCGGCGGGTGCCGTCCGGCCCGGCGGCGACCCCGGGGCGCTGCCGCTGCTCGCGCACGCCCTGATGGCCACCTGGCGGCAGCGCGCGGGCCGCACCATGACCGTCGAGGGCTACCTCGCGGCGGGCGGCATCCACGGCTCCGTCGCCACCGCCGCCGAGGCGCTGTTCACCGCCCTGTCCCCGGCCGAGCAACTGGCCGCCCGCAGACTGCTGCTGCGGCTGGTCCGGGTCGGCGAGGACAACGAGCAGTCGCGGCGCCCCCGCGACACCGCCGACCTGCTGGACGGGCTGCCGGACGCCACCGCCGCCCGTACCGCGCTCGACTCCTTCGTCGCCGCACGCCTGCTGACCGTCGGCACCGACCACGTCGAGATCGTCCACGAGGCGCTGCTGCGGGCCTGGCCGCGCCTGCGCACCTGGATCCACGCCGCCCGCGCGGATCTCCTGCTGCACCAGCAACTCGCCGCGGCCGCGCGCGAATGGGAACGCGAAGGCCGCGACCCCGCCCTGCTCCACCGCGGCACACGACTGGCCGCCGCCCGCGAGTGGGCCGCGGGCCCCGGCCGCCGCGACGGCGAACTCGCCCCCGTGGAGACGGACTTCCTCGCCGCGGCCGCCCACGAGGAGGACCTGCGGCGCACCCTCGTACGGCGCCGGGCCCGGCAGCAGCGGACCGGGCTCGTCGTGCTCGCCGTCCTGCTGGTGCTGGCGGTACTGGCGGGCGGCGTCGCCGTCGAGCAGCGGCTCGGCGCCGACCGGCAGCGCGCCACGGCGCTCTCCCAGGCGATGGCCGCCCGCTCCGCCGAACTGGCCGCCGGGCGGCCGGAGGCCGCGATGCTGCTGGCCGAGGCCGCCTACCGCACCGCCCCCACCACCGAGGCCCGCAGCGCCCTGCTCAGCACCCAGGCCAACGCCTTCGCCGGGCGGCTGACCGGCCACACGGCCGCCGTGAACGCGGTGGTGTTCTCCCCGGACGGCCAGCTGCTGGCGTCGGCGGGCTCCGACCGGACGGTACGGCTGTGGGACGTCGCCGGGCGGACCGCGGCGGGCGTCCTCACCGGCCACCGCGGCCCCGTCCGGTCGGTCGCCTTCTCCCCGGACGGCCGCACGCTGGCTTCGGCGAGTTCCGACGGCACCCTGCGGCTGTGGTCCGTGCCGGAGCGCCGGACGATCGCCGTGCTGACGGAACATCAAGGGCCGGTGCGTGCCGTGGCATTCGCACCCGACGGCCGCACGCTGGCCTCGGGCGGAGCCGACGGCACCGTACGACTGTGGGACGCCTCGACCGGACGCCGGAAGGCCGTCCTCACCGGGCACACCGACGAGGTCCTCGCGCTGGCCTACCGCCCCGGCGGCCGGACGCTCGCCTCCGCGGGCGCCGACCGCACGGTGCGCCTGTGGGACACCCGGACCCGCCGGAGCACGGCCGTGCTGCGCGACCACAACGGCGACGTGCTCGCCCTCGCCTTCAGCCCGGACGGTCGCACCCTCGCCAGCGGCGGCGCGGACCGCACCGTGCGCCTGCGGGACGTCACCGCGCCGCGCCGCACCACCACCCTCGCCGGGCACGACGACGACGTGAACGGGCTCGCCTTCGGGCCCGGCGGCCACACGGTCGTCTCCGCGGGCGGCGACGGCACCGTCATCCGCTGGGACGTCCACACCCACCTGCCCGTCGAAACCCTCACCGGCCACACCGACTACGTGCTCTCCGTCGCCGTGGCCGCCCACGGCGACCTCCTCGCCACCGCGGGCTTCGACCGCACCGTCGTCCTGTGGGACCTCAGCCGCAGCACGCTGGGCGCCTCACCCGTCACCGAGGTGTGGAAGGCCGCCTACGCCCCCGACGGGCGCACCCTGGCCTCGGCCGGCGGCGACGGCACCGTACGGGTCTGGGACATGGCGCGCCACGCCCCCGCGTACACCCTCACCGGGCACAGCGGCCCCGTGTACGACGTCGGCTTCAGCCCCGACGGCCGGCTGCTCGCCTCCGCGGGCGCCGACCGCACCGTACGGCTGTGGGACACCCGGACCCGGCGGAGCCGCGCCGTGCTGCGCGGCCACGACGGCGCCGTCTTCGCGCTCGCCTTCAGCCCCGACGGGCACACCCTCGCCACCGGCGGCGCCGACCGCACGGTGCGCCTGTGGGACACCGCGAGCGGGCGCCGCACGGCCACCCTCACCGGGCACACCGACTTCGTGAACTGCCTCGCCTTCAGCCGCGACGGCCGACTGCTGGCCAGCGGCAGCGACGACCTGACGCTCCGCCTGTGGCACCCCACGACGGGGCGCCGCGGCTCCGTCCTGACCGGTCACACCGGCTCCGTGCGCGGCGTCGTCTTCGCCCCGGACGGCCGGACCCTCGCCAGCAGCGGCAACGACGGCACCGTCCGCCTGTGGGACGTCCCGCGGGCCCGCGCCGCAGGGGTCCTCACCAGCCACACCGGGTCCGTCCGGGGCGTCGCCTTCTCACCCGACGGCCGCACCCTCGCCAGCAGCGGCAACGACCGCACCGTACGGCTGTGGGACCCGGCGGCACGGAGCCTGACCGCCACCCTCACCGGGCACACCCGCGCCGCGTGGAGCGTCGCCTTCAGCCCCGACGGCGCGACCGTGGCCAGCGCCGGCAACGACGGCACGATCCGCCTCTGGGACCCGGACGTCCGCCACCGCACCACCGTGCTCTGCCGCCTCGCCGGCCCCTCCGCTCCGGCCCGCTGGCGGCACCTGCTGCCCGGCTACGCCTGGCCGGGCGCCTGCGGTTCGGCCGGCGGCTGAGTGCCGGGTGGCTTTCGAGGGCCGGCCTCCCGGCATGAAGCGGCCCAACTGGCAGGTGGGCCTCCCCGGTTCGCTGGCCCGTCACGGCGGCGGCGCGGGGCCGCGTGGCTCCCGGTCGGCAAACGCCTTCCAGGCTGCGGACCGTGTCCGTGCGGAGTGGTCGTACCGGCACGCTGCTCCCCGCGTCCGTGGCGGTGAAGCCGGGGGAAGGGTTCCGCCGGGCCGGGACCCGGACGGAGCATGCGTGCGGGTGGCGGTGGCGGTGGGGGGCCTGACCGTCCTGGGCCCGCCGCAACGGCGGTGGCGCGGTGGCGGAGCCTGCATCCGAGGGGCCCGCGCAGCGGGCCCTGATGGCCTTCCGTCAGGTAGAGCGCGGCCCGTGGCGGCACAACTCCGCAGGGCGCGTGAAGCCCGCTCGATCCGCACCCGTCGCCGGGCGGTACCGGTCCTCGACCGAGTGCACGGGTCGCGCACGCCCTCTCGTACCGCTGCTCACGGTCCGCACGCGCCGATGTCGTGGCACCGGTAACCGTCGGGGGCGCGACGATGCGGCGGCAGCGGGGACGGTTCAGGCCTCCCCGGGAAAACCCGGTGCTTCCGTCGCGTCCCGCTCACTACACTCGCGTTGATCGCGCGCCGCCCGACACCGTGGCGCGCTCCGTGACGAACGAAGGGAGCCCGGCCGTGCGTTGCCGCACCGCAGCCGTCGTGCCCCCGTCACGCCACGAGGTGATCCTGGTGTCTTCGCAGGCCCGGTGCCCGCTGCGCGGCCGGCACCGGAAGTCCGCGACGACCATCTGACCCCCTGCACCGGCGCAGCCGGGGCCGACGGCCGGGTACGCCCTGCCGCACACGGGGGCATCGCGGGAATCGCGCCGCCCACTGTTCGGATCACCCGAAAGGCCACCGGGCCATGCGCACCGTCAATCCGCTGACCGCCGTCCGCAACCTGGGCATCCTCGCCCACGTCGACGCGGGCAAGACCACCGTCACCGAACGGATCCTCTACCTCACCGGCGCCACCCACAAGCGCGGCGAGGTACACGACGGCACGACCGTCACCGACTTCGACCCGCAGGAGCGCGACCGCGGCATCACCATCTTCGCCGCCGCCGTGAGCTGCGACTGGGACGGCCACCGGCTCAACCTGATCGACACCCCGGGCCACGTCGACTTCTCCGACGAGGTGGAGCGCTCCCTGCGCGTCCTGGACGGTGCGGTCGCCGTCTTCGACGCCGTCGCGGGCGTGGAGCCGCAGAGCGAGTCGGTGTGGCGGCGGGCCGACCGGCACGGCGTGCCGCGGATCGCGTTCGTCAACAAGCTGGACCGCGCCGGCGCCGACCTCGACGCCGCTGTCGGTTCGCTGCGCGAGCGGCTGCACACCGTGCCGCTCGTCGTCCAGCTGCCGATCGGGCGTGAGGACGGCTTCACGGGCGTCGTGGACCTGCTGCGCATGCGCGCCCTGGTGTGGGCCGACGGCCACGGCACGTACGCCGAGGGCCCGGTGCCGGAGGACTTGCGCGAGGAGGCGCTGCGGCGCCGCCGTGTGCTGGAGGAGACGGTGGCGGAGCTGCACGCGGCCGCGTTCGAGGAGTTCTGCGAACGGTCGGTGCTGTCGGAGGCGGCGCTGCGCTCCGCGCTGCGCGACCTGACGCTGTCGGGCGACGGCGTCGTGGTGCTGTGCGGCTCGGCGTACCGCAACCGCGGGATCGAACCGCTCCTGGAGGCCGTCGTCGACTACCTGCCGTCGCCGCTGGACGTCCCGGCGGTGCGCCAGGCGGCCGACCCTGCGGCGCCGTTCGCGGCGCTGGTGTTCAAGGTGAACGTCACCGCCACCGGGCGGCTGACCTACCTGCGGGTGTACGAGGGGACGATCAGGAAGGGGGACGCCGTGCTGGACACGCGCGCCGGACGCACCGAGCGGATCGGCCGGATCCTGCGGGTGCAGGCCGACCGGCACGTCGACGTCGACGCCGCGGTCGCCGGGGACATCGTCGCGGTGGTCGGGGTCAAGTCCGCCGCCGCGGGCGCGACCCTGTGCGCCCCGGGGGCACCCCTGGTCCTCGAACCGCCGTCCGTGGCCGAGCCCGTCGTCTTCGTCGCGGTCGAGGCCGCCCGCAACACCGACACCGACCGCCTGGCCGTGGCCCTGGCCCGGCTGGCCGAGGAGGACCCCTCGCTGGCCGTGCGGACCGACCCCGAGACGGGGCAGACCGTCCTGTCCGGCATGGGCGAACTGCACCTGGAGGTAGCGGTGGAGAAGATCCGCCGCGAGCGGGGGCTGGACGTCCGCGTCGGACGGCCGCAGGTCGCCTACCGGGAGACGCTCGTGCGCGGCGTGTCGGGGCTGGTCTTCCGGCACGTCAAACAGGAGGGCGGTGCGGGGCAGTTCGCGCACGTCGTCCTGGACGTCGAGCCGTACGGGGAGGCCGCGTTCGCGTTCGTCTCGACGGTCGTCGGCGGGCGGGTGCCGAAGGAGTTCGTCCGCGCGGTCGAGGCCGGCTGCCGGGACGCCCTCGCCGAGGGCCCCCTCGGCGGCCACCCCGTCACGGGCGTGCGGGTCACCCTGACCGACGGCGCCACGCACTCCCGCGACTCCTCCGAGACGGCCTTCCGCACCGCGGGCCGCCTCGGGCTGCGGGAGGCGCTGCGCAGCGGCGTCATGGCCCTGCTCGAACCGGTCGTCGAGCTCACGGTCACCGTCCCCGACGCCGCCGTGGGCACCGTCCTCGGCGACCTCGCCGCTCGCCGTGGCCGCGTCACGGGCTCGACGACGCGCTCCGGCACGGCGGTCGTCACGGCGACGGTGCCGCTGGCCGAACTGTTCGGCTACGCGACCCGCCTGCGCAGCCGTACCCAGGGCCGCGGCACCTTCACCGCCCGCCCCGCCGGGTACGCCCCGGCC
>NZ_JARAVK010000195.1:0-17500 GCF_033792765.1 Streptomyces sp. PA03-6a
GAGGCGGGCGCGGGCGGCCGGGGGCAGGAAGGCGCCCGCGAGGAGTTCGCCGAGGACGGTGCCGACGGGCATCGCGGCCATGAAGAGGCCGAGGCCCGGGGTGCCGGCGCCGATGGAGTCGGTGTACGGGGCCGCGAGCGCCTCCGGGAACACCACGAAGAACGGCTGGATCCAGCAGAGCAGCAGCAGGGACCGCACCCGGGGGTCCCGCAGCAGACGGCCGCTGCCGCCGGCGGAGCGCGCCGCGCCGCCGCCGCGTGCGGGGCGCCGCGCGGTGCCGAGGCGCAGCAGCAGGGCGGAGCCCAGGAAGGCCGCCACGGTGATCGCCAGCGCGGCCCGGGGCGGCAGGAGGACCAGCAGGAACCCGCCGACGCCGAAGCCCACGATCTGCGCGCCCTGGGCGACCATGCGGATCAGGGACCGGCCCAGCACGAAGGTGTCGCCGGGCAGGATGTCGGCCAGGCTCGCGGCCCGGGTGCCGGTGAACACCGGGGCGATCATCGCCATCACGCACCGCAGGCCGAGCAGGACCGCGATCGGTGTCCCGGGCAGCACCATCCCGGCCGCGCACGCCGCGCACAGCAGGTCGCACACGACGAGCACCCGGCGCGGCGGGAAGCGGTCGGAGATCCCGGCGAGCAGGGTGCCGCTGAGCGCGTACGGCACGAAGCCGAGTGCGAAGGTGAGCGCGGTCAGCAGCGGCGACCCGGTGAGCCGGAACACCAGCACGGACAGCGCGATCTCGGCGACCACGGTGCCCTGGAGCGACAGTACGTGTGCCGCGAAGACCGCCCGGAACTCCCGTACGGCGAAGACCGCGCGGTAGCCGCGCCCGGCGGCCGGGCCCGCCGCGGTGGTGTCGGTGTTCAGCGTCATGGGCGCAGCCTGGCGGCCCGGACGGGGCACGCCGTAGTGTTTCGGCTCCAGCCGAAAGTCGAGGAGCAGGGGTCCGCCGTGCCGTTCCGTATGCGCTTCGGACCGGACGACCTGCTGCGCTGCCGGTTCGCGGTCTCCCCGCTGTGGGAGACCGAGGGGGCCGTCCGCACCCTGAAGGAGCCCGGGCTGCAGACGTACCACGTGCCGTGGCTGCGGCAGACCCGTGAGGCGGCCCGGGCACTCGACCTCACACCGTTGTGGCTGCTGATGCCCCGCCCCGGCCACAGCCCGGACTTCCTCTGCCCGCCCCCGCTGGGCCCGTCGGCGGCCATCGAGGACGAGCTCGCCCGGGTGCGGGCCACCGATCCGGAGGTCGCCCGGCAGGACATGGCCCGTTCGCTGGCGGACACCCCGGGCGCCGCCGGCAGCCCGCGCGGCCGGGCGATGCTGGCCGACCCGGCGCGCGCGGTGCGGGAACTGGCGGATCTGTACGAGCGGGCCTGGGAGACGCTGGTGGCGCCGTACTGGCCCCGGTTGCGTGCCGTGCTGGAGGCCGACATCGCCTTCCGCGCGCGCCGGCTGGCGGACGGCGGGCTGACGGGCCTCTTCGCCGACCTCCACCCCTCGCTGAGCTGGGCGGACGGCACCCTCACGCTGCACAAGCCGACGGAGCACGACCGGGACCTGGGCGGCGACGGCCTGGTCCTTGCGCCCAGCGTCTTCGTGTGGCCGGACCTCGCGGCGGGCTTCGACCCGCCCTGGCAGGGCACCGTCGTCTACCCGGCACGCGGCATCGGCGGCCTGTGGCAGACCCCGCAGGCCGCCTCCGAGGCCCTGGTGCGGCTGCTCGGCGCCAACCGGGCGGCCATCCTCGGCGGTCTGGGCGAGCCGGCGACCACGACCGCGCTCGCCCACCGGCACGGCCTCGCCGTGTCGTCGGTGTCGGCGCACCTGTCGGTCCTGCGGGACGCAGGGTTGCTCACCTCGCGCCGCTACGGCCACCAGGTGCTGTACGAGCGCACCCCGCTGGGCGGCGCGCTGGCCGGCGAGTGACCGCCGGGACGCGGAACGCCGCGGGGTGCGGAGCGGCTACTGCGCGAGGTACCGCTCGACGGTCTCCACCTTGGAGGTCAGCCCGTCGGTGACGCCGGGCCGGATGTCGGCCTTGAGGACCACCGAGACGCGCGGTGCCCGGGCCTCGACGGCTGCCACGGCGCGCTTGACGACGTCCATGACCTCGTCCCACTCACCCTCGACGGAGGTGAACATCGCGTCGGTGCGGTGGGGCAGCCCCGACTCGCGGACCACCCGGACCGCGTCGGCCACGTACGCGCCGACGTCCTCGCCGACGCCGAGCGGGGTGACGGAGAAGGCGACGATCATGCCTCGACCACGCCTTCCTTGAGCTCCTTGCGCGCGCGGGCGGCGATGACGCCGGCCTCGGCCTCGCGGCGGAGCCTGCGCTCGGCGAAGAAGCCGCCGGTGGGGAGGACGGAGAGCACGAAGTACAGCGCGGCGCGGCCGAGCGGCCACTTGGCGCGGTTCCAGGCGTCCAGCCAGAACAGGACGTAGAGGATGAAGAGGACGCCGTGGATGTACCCCATCGGCCGAACCGCGTCGAAGTCCGTGGTGCGCTTGAGCACCGAGCAGACCAGCAGGAGCAGGAAGGAGACCGCCTCTGGGGCGGAGACCAGGCGGAGCCGGTTCAGGGCGGAGGCGGCCTTGATGTCCACGGGACCTCACTATCGGGACAGGGACTGCGGCGGGCACGGGCACTGCGATCGGAGTGTTTGTGAACGCGATCACAAGTGTTCCGCCCATTATCACCCGGCCCTCCGGCCGCCCCGCCCCCGGGGCCCCCGGGGGAACAGGTGAACCATCGGCGCGCGGGACGCGTCCCCCTCCACGACGGAAGACGAACCGCCCTCTCGAGGAAGAAGCGGGATGAAGCTGGACTGGGACCGCCGGCACTGCGCCCGGCGCGGGCACATCACGTACGCGCCCGACGAGGCGCACCTGCGGGAGCGGCTGCGCGCCGACACCGCGCTGGGAGAGGTGTGGCGCTGCCTGCGCTGCGGCGACTTCGCCCTGGGTGCGCCGCACGGCTCGGGTCCGGCCGACCGGGCGCCCGAGGTGCCGCGCGGCCGGGCGCTGCGCGACCTGTTCATCCTGCGCTTCCTGGCGGTCGAGCGGCTGTTGCGGGGGGTGTTCATCGTCGTCGCGGCCTGGGCGGTGTGGCGGTTCAGCAACTCGCAGGACTCGGTGCGCCGGTTCTTCGAGGAGAACCTCACCGTCTTCCGCCCGGTCTTCCGGCACTTCCACTACGACCTCGACCACTCCCCCGTCGTGGACACCATCCGCCGCACCTTCGAGTACCGGCACTCGACGCTGCTGATCGTGGCGGGCGCGCTGCTCGCGTACGCGGTGATCGAGATCGTCGAGGCCGTCGGCCTGTGGGCGGCCAAGCGGTGGGCGGAGTACCTGACGGTGGTGGCGACCGCGGCCTTCCTGCCGCTGGAGGTCTGGGAGCTCACCGAGAAGGTGAGCTACCTCAAGATCGGCACGCTGGTCCTCAACGTCCTCGCCGTCCTCTACATCCTGCTCTCCAAGCGGCTGTTCGGGCTGCGCGGCGGTCACGCGGCCTTCGAGGCCGAGCGCCGCGGCGCCTCGCTGCTGGAGGTCGAGGAGGCGGCGGGAGCGCCGCACGGAACCACTGCACCCCATGTGACGAGGACCCTGGTGACGGGTTCCTCCCGGACGGATACGGTCTGACCCGTGGCTCAGTTTCGATTGCAGGGCAGCAAGGTGCTCGCCGTGGACATGGCCGGCGACGCCGTCAAGGCGAAGAACGGCTCGATGGTCGCGTACGACGGCCAGATGAGCTTCAAGAAGATGTCCGGGGGCGGTGAGGGCCTGCGCGGCATGGTCACCCGGCGGCTGACCGGGGAGTCGATGGAGGTCATGGAGGTGCGCGGGCAGGGCACCTGCTACTTCGCCGACCGCGCGAGCGAGATCAACCTCGTCCGCCTGAACGGGGAGAAGCTGTACGTCGAGGCCAGTAACCTGCTCGCCACCGAGGCGACGCTGCGCACCGGCACCACCTTCACCGGCCTGCGCGGTGCCTCGCAGGGCAACGGCCTGTTCACCACCACGGTGGAGGGCGTCGGCCAGGCGGCGATCACCTCCGACGGCCCGGCCGTGGTGCTGCGCGTCGCCCCCGGCCTGCCGCTGCAGGTGGACCCGGGCGCGTACGTGGCGCACACCGGCAACCTCCAGCAGCACTTCCAGGCCGGCATCAGCTGGCGGTCGGTGATCGGCGAGTCGGGCGGCGAGTCCTTCCAGATCCGCTTCGAGGGCGACGGCCTGGTGTACGTCCAGCCCAGCGAGCGCAACACCATCGGGGGGCAGGTCTGATGCCGTTCACCCGCGTCAACTCCAAGATGGTCGAGGCCCAGGTGCTGCCGGGCCAGCGGCTGTTCAGCCAGCGCGGCGCGATGCTGGCCTACCGGGGGAACGTGAGCTTCACCCCCAACGTGCAGGGCGGCCAGGGCGGCATCGGCTCGATGATCGGCCGCCGGCTCGCCAACGAGGCGACCCCGCTGATGACCGTCGAGGGCCACGGCTCGGTGATGTTCGGCCACGGCGGCCACCACGTGCACTGCGTCGACCTGACCGGCGACACCCTGTACGTCGAGGCGGACCGGCTGCTGGCCTTCGACGGCTCGCTGCGGCAGGGCACGATGTTCATGGGGTCCCAGGGCGGCGTCATGGGCGTCATCCGCGGCCAGGTCACCGGCCAGGGCCTGTTCACCACGACCCTGCAGGGGCACGGCGCGGTCGCGGTGATGGCCCACGGCGGCGTCATCGAGCTGCCGATCACCCCCCAGCGCCCGGTGCACGTCGACCCGCAGGCGTACGTCGCCCACCGCGGGGACGTCCGCAACAAGCTGTCCACCGCACTCGGCTGGCGCGACATGGTGGGCCGCGGTTCGGGTGAGGCGTTCCAGCTGGAGCTGTCGGGTCAGGGCACGGTCTACGTGCAGGCGAGTGAGGAGAAGCTGTGAGCACCGGACCCGTCGTCCACGACCCGTACACCCTGCCGGTCGACGACAACGTCAACCCCTACGCCTTCAGCGTCGACCTGAAAGGCCAGTGGTTCCTGCAGAAGGGGAAAATGATCGCCTACTACGGGCAGATCAGCTTCCACGGCATCGGCCACGGCGCCCTCGACGGGCTGATCCGCAGCAACTTCCACTCCCCGCTGCACGCCGCGGACTGGGTGGTCGCCGAGGGCCAGGGCAAGATGATCCTCGCCGACCGGGCGTTCGACGTGAACTCCTTCGACCTGGAGGACGGCAACCTGACCATCCGGTCGGGCAACCTGCTGGCCTTCCAGCCGGGCCTGTCGCTCAAGCAGTCGATCATCCCGGGCTTCCTCACCCTGATCGGCACGGGGAGGTTCGTGGCGGCCTCCAACGGCGCCGTGCACTTCGTCGAACCCCCGGTCCGCGTGGACCCCCAGGCCCTGGTGGGATGGGCGGACTGCCCCTCCCCCTGCCACCATTACGACCACGGGTACATGCGCGGCGTACTGGGCGGCCTGCGGGCGCTGACCGGGGTCGGCGGCACCTCGGGCGAGGAGCACCAGTTCGAGTTCGTCGGCGCGGGGCAGGTACTGCTCCAGTCGAGCGAGGTCCTCATGCCCGAGCAGGCCACGGGCGCGGTCCCGCACGAGGCCGGCGTCCCGGGCGGCGGAGCGGGCGCCCCGGGCATGCCGCAGGGCGTGCCGAGGCTCCCGGGACAGCTCGGGGACCTGCAGCGCCGCTTCGGTCTGTGAACCTACCGACACGTATCGGGACCCCAAATAATCCGGATTTCAACTTTCTGGGTATAATTCCATCATGGAGACAGAGACCGGCACCCTTTGGCTGACCGCCGACGAGCAGCGCACCTGGCGCATCCACCTGGAGGTCAGCAAGTTGCTGACCCACCAGCTCGAACGGGACCTGCAGCCGTACGGTCTGACGTACAACGACTACGAGATCCTGGTAAACCTCTCGGAGTCGCCCGAGCACCGCATGCGGATGAGCGACCTGGCCCGCGCCACCCTGCAGTCCAAGAGCCGGCTGTCCCACCAGATCAGCCGGATGGAGACCGCGGGCCTGGTCCGCCGCGAGAACTGCGAGTCCGACCGGCGCGGGCTGTTCGCCGTCCTCACCGAGGACGGCTGGGAGACCATGCGCAAGGTCGCCCCGCACCACGTCGTCGCCGTCCGGGAGCACTTCATCGACCTGCTCCCGGCCGAGGACCTGGCAGCACTGCGCAAGGCCCTCCACCCCGTCGCGGACCACCTGCGCGCGGTGCGCGGCAAGGCCTGACCCACCCGGCGGCCGGCCCGTTCGCCCGCGCCCTGAGGCCCGCGCCCCAGGACGCGGGCCTCAGGCCTGCTCGGTGAGGCCGGCGACCAGTTCGTCGGCGGCGGCGTACGGGTCCAGCTCGCCGGCGACGATGCGCTCGGCGAGCGCGCCGAGGCGGCGGTCGCCGTGGAGGTCGCCGATGCGCTCGCGCAGCGTGGTGACGGCGATGTGCTCGACCTCCAGGGCCGCGCGGCGCAGCCGGCGCTCCGCCAGCACGCCGTGCTCCTCCATCCAGGCGCGGTGCTTCTCCAGGGCCTCGACCACCTCGTCGATGCCCTCGCCGCGGGCGGCGACCGTCTTGACGATCGGGGGGCGCCAGTCGCCCGGCCCGCGAGCCTCGCCCAGGCCCAGCATGTGGTTGAGCTCGCGGGCGGTCGCCTCGGCACCGTCCCGGTCGGCCTTGTTGACGACGTACACGTCGCCGATCTCGAGGATGCCGGCCTTCGCCGCCTGGATGCCGTCGCCCATACCCGGCGCGAGCAGCACCACGCAGGTGTCGGCCTGGGCGGCGATCTCCACCTCGGACTGGCCGACGCCGACGGTCTCCACCAGGATCACGTCGCAGCCGGCCGCGTCGAGCACGCGGATCGCCTGCGGCGCGGCCCAGGCCAGACCGCCCAGGTGGCCGCGGGTGGCCATGGAGCGGATGTAGACGCCGGGGTCGGAGGCGTGGTCGCTCATCCGGACCCGGTCACCGAGCAGGGCTCCCCCGCTGAACGGCGAGGAGGGGTCCACGGCCAGCACCCCGACCCGCTTCCCGGCCCGCCGGTACGCCGAGACCAGCGCGGACGTCGACGTGGACTTGCCGACGCCCGGCGAGCCGGTCAGGCCGACCACGTACGCGCCACCGGTCAGCGGCGCGAGCGCGGCCATCACCTCCCGCAGCTGCGGGGACGCCCCCTCCACCAGTGAGATCAGCCGGGCGACCGCCCGCGGGCGGCCCTGCCGTGCCTGCTCCACCAGGGTGGGGACGTCCATCGCTGTGCTCCTCTTGTTTCAAGGCTCGGTTCGCCTCCGGGGCGCTCGGAGCACCCGCCGACAGTCGATCATGCTCGGTCCCTCGTTCCTCGGGACCTCCGCGTGTTCTCCTTTTCGGCGGGCGCCGCGCCCCTTCGGCTCACTCGCCCACAGGTCGTGTTACTTGCCCGGAACGCGGATGATCAGGGCGTCGCCCTGGCCGCCGCCGCCGCACAGGGCCGCCGCGCCCACGCCGCCGCCGCGGCGCTTCAGCTCCAGGGCGAGGTGCAGGACGATACGGGCGCCGGACATGCCGATCGGGTGACCGAGGGCGATGGCGCCGCCGTTGACGTTCACCTTTTCAGGTGTCACGCCCAGGTCCTTCATTGACTGCACGGACACCGCCGCGAAGGCCTCGTTGATCTCGATCAGGTCCAGGTCGCCGACGGACAGCCCCTCCTTCTTCAGGGCGTGCGCGATGGCGTTGGACGGCTGCGACTGCAGCGAGTTGTCCGGGCCGGCCACGTTGCCGTGGGCGCCGATCTCGGCGATCCACTCCAGGCCCAGCTCCTCGGCCTTGGCCTTGCTCATCACGACCACCGCGGCGGCGCCGTCGGAGATCTGCGAGGAGGTGCCCGCGGTGATCGTGCCCTCCTTGCTGAAGGCGGGGCGCAGCTTGGCCAGCGACTCGGCCGTGGTCTCCGCGCGGATGCCCTCGTCCTTGGCGAAGACCACCGGCTCGCCCTTGCGCTGCGGGATCTCCACCGGGGTGATCTCGGCCTCGAACAGGCCGTTCTTCTGCGCGGCGGCCGCCCGCTGGTGGGAGAGCGCGGCGATCTCGTCCTGCTCGGCGCGGCCGATGCCCAGGCGCGTGTTGTGCTTCTCGGTGGACTCGCCCATGGCGATGTTCTCGAAGGCGTCGGTGAGACCGTCGTACGCCATGGCGTCCAGCATCTGGACGGCGCCGTACTTGAAGCCTTCGCGGGACTTCGGCAGCAGGTGCGGGGCGTTGGTCATCGACTCCTGGCCGCCGGCCACGACGACGTCGAACTCACCCGCCCGGATCAACTGGTCGGCGAGGGCGATGGCGTCCAGACCGGACAGGCAGACCTTGTTGATCGTCAGCGCCGGCACGCTCATCGGGATGCCGGCCTTGACCGCGGCCTGACGGGCCGGGATCTGCCCGGCACCCGCCTGGAGCACCTGGCCCATGATCACGTACTGCACCTGGTCGCCGCCGATGCCGGCCCGGTCCAGGGCGGCCTTGATGGCGACGGCACCGAGTTCGGCGCCGGAGAAGGTGCGCAGCGAGCCGAGCAGCCGGCCCATGGGAGTGCGCGCACCCGCGACGATCACGGACGTTCGTGCCTGGCTGGTCATGACGCGGCCCCTTTGCACGGAGGGAAGGTTAACGATGGTTTTCGAGGGTGCTGTCAATGTACTGAGGGGTGGAGCCGGCGGTCACCCGGCAGACGGTGTGATCGCGCGCACGTTGCGTGACCATGCCGACCGGCGGTCCACTGGAGTCATGCTGACGCGAATCGACCACATCGGCATCGCCTGCTTCGACCTCGACAAGACCGTCGAGTTCTACCGTGCCACCTACGGCTTCGAGGTGTTCCACACCGAGGTGAACGAGGAACAGGGCGTGCGCGAGGCCATGCTCAAGATCAACGAGACCTCCGACGGCGGGGCCTCCTACCTCCAGCTGCTGGAGCCCACCCGCGAGGACTCCACCGTCGCCAAGTGGCTGGCCAAGAACGGAGAGGGGGTGCACCATATCGCCTTCGGGACCGAGGACGTCGACGGGGACGCGGCGGCCGTCCGCGACAAGGGCGTGCGGGTGCTCTACGACAGCCCGCGCACGGGTTCCATGGGGTCGCGGATCACCTTCCTGCACCCCAAGGACTGCCATGGTGTGCTCACCGAGCTCGTCACCTCGGCCAAGGACCACTGACCGGAGACGACTCGCCCCGGTAGAGTGGCCTGGCGACCCCGGGGTGGGCTGGGGTACCTGCCCGCGCTTCGGCGTGGGATCGGACACAATTCTCCGCAAGGCCCCGCGGTAAACGGGGCCCCGGGGAATCTCACTCGGTTGGCGGGTGGGTACACCAGGAGACGGATGGGACCGCGGAGTGCGGGGCTACGACCGCTACGAGGTTGAGGACGACCACCTCTCGCAGTTCGAGGCCGAGATGGAGCGGCTTCGTAAGGAGCGGGACAAGGTCGTCCAGCATGCCGACGACCTCGGCTACCAGGTCGAGGTGCTGCGCGCCAAGCTGCACGAGGCGCGCCGTAACCTCGCGACGCGCCCTGCCTACGACAACCTCGGCCACCAGGCCGACCAGTTGCTGCGCAACGCCCAGATCCAGGCCGACCAGCTGCGCGCCGACGCCGAGCGGGAGCTGCGCGAGGCGCGCGCGGCCACCCAGCGGCTGCTCCAGGAGCAGGCCGAGCACCAGGCCCGGGTGGAGGCCGAGTGGCACGCCGAGGCCGTCGCCCGGCGCCGGCGGCTGGACGAGGAACTGGCCGATCGCCGCACCAACGTCGAGAGCCACGTCAACGAGAACGTGGCCTGGGCCGAGCAGCTGCGTGCCCGCGCCGAGTCGCAGGCGCGCCGGCTCATGGAGGAGACCCGCGCGGAGTCGGAGGCCGCGCTGGCCGCCGCCCGCGCCGAGGCCCAGCGCATCGCCGAGGGCGCCCGCGACCGGCTGGAGTCGGAGTCCACGACCGCCCGCGCCGAGGCCGACCAGTTGCTGCGCCGTGCCCGCGCGGACGCCGAGCGGCTGCTGAACGCCGCGGCCAGCCAGGCCCAGGAGGCCACCACCCAGGCCGAGCAGCTGCGCGCCTCCACCCAGAGCGACACCGACAACGCCCGCACCCAGGCCGGCGAGCTCTCCCGCTCCGCCGAGGAGAAGCTGCGCGAGGCCCAGGAGAAGCTGCGCGAGGCGCAGAGCGAGTCCGACCGGCTGCGCGAGGAGGCCGCGGCCAACGCCGCCAAGCGGCTGGCCACCGTCGACGCCGACAACGAGCAGCGCACCCGTACGGCCAGGGCCGAGGTGGCCCGGCTGGTCGCCGAGGCCACCAAGGAGGCGGAGGCCGCCAAGGCCGAGGCCGAGCAGATCCTCGCCGACGCCAGGACCGAGGCCGAACGGCTGCACAGCCAGGCCCAGGAGACCGCCAAGTCCGAGGCGGCCGAGGACGCGGCGGCGGCCCTCGCCAAGGCGGCCCGCACCGCCGAGGAGGTCCTCAACAAGGCCACCGAGGACGCCCGTGCCACCACCCGCGCGGCGAGCGAGGAGGCCGAGCGCATCCGCCGCGAGGCGGAGACCGAGGCGGACCGGCTGCGCGGCCAGGCCGAGGAGTCGGCCGAGGAGCTGCTCGGCACCGCCAAGGACGACACCAAGGAGTACCGCGCCAAGACGGTCGAGCTGCAGGAGGAGGCCCGCAGGCTGCGCGGCGAGGCCGAGCAGCTGCGCGCCGAGGCGGTCGCCGAGGGCGAGCGCATCCGCGGCGAGGCGCGGCGCGAGGCCGTGCAGCAGATCGAGGAGGCGGCCCGGTCCGCCGAGGAGCTGCTGACCAAGGCGAAGGCCGAGGCCGCGGAGCACCGGCAGAAGGCGACCGTCGACTCCGAGAAGGCCCGTACCGAGGCGATCGAGCGCGCCGCGGGGCTGCGCAGGCAGGCCGACGAGCTGCTGGAGCGCGCCCGGGGCGAGGCCGAGCAGGTGCGCACCGAGGCCGAGCAGCAGGCCGAGCAGGTACGGGAGGACGCCGAGGGCGCCGGCCAGGTGCTGCGCGAGGAGGCCGAACGCGCCGCCCAGCGGCTGCGCGACGACGCCGAGGCCGATCTGGTCCGGCTGCGCGAGGAGGCCGAGCGCCGCATCACCGCGGCCGAGGAGGCGCTGCGCGAGGCCCGCACCGAGGCGGAACGGCTGCGCCGCGAGACCGCCGAGGAGGCGGCCACGCTGCGCACGGAGGTCGCCGAGCGCGTCAGGGCGCTGCAGGAGCAGGCCGAGCAGGAGACGGTGCGGCTGCGGGACGAGGCCGCGGCCGACGCGTCGCAGACCCGGGCCGAGGCCGAGCAGCTCGCCGTCCGGCTGCGCGGTGACGCCGCCGCCGAGGCCGAGCAGTTGCGCACCGAGGCGCAGGAGACCGCCGACCGCCTCCGCTCGGAGGCGCAGGAGACCGCGGGACGGTTGCGGGCCGAGGCGGCCGAGGCGCTGTCCGCCGCCCAGGAGGAGGCCGCACGCCGCCGCCGGGAGGCCGAGGAGCTGCTGGCCGCGGCCCGCGGCGAGGCGGAGCAGGAGCGCGCCCAGGCCGGTCGTGAGGGCGAGGAGCTGCTGGCGGCCGCCCGCAAGCGGGTGGAGGAGGCCGGCGCCGAGGCGGAACGGCTGGTCGCCGAGGCCGAGCGGCACGCCGCCGAGCTGGTCGGCGCGGCCGAGCAGACCGCCCAGCAGGTGCGGGACTCGGTCAACGGGCTGCACGAGCAGGCCGAGGAGGAGATCGCCGGGCTGCGCTCGGCGGCCGAGCACGCCGCGGAACGCCTGCAGTCCGAGGCCCAGGATGCCGCGGACCGGCTGCACGCGGACGCCAACGCCGAGCGCGAGCGCGCCACCGAGGACGCCCAGCGGCTGCGGCGCGAGTCGCAGGAGGAGGCCGAGGAGGCCCGGCAGCTCGCCGACCGCACGGTCGGCGAGGCGATCGAGGAGGCCGACCGGCTGCGGGTGGAGACCCGCGACGAGTCCAACCGGCAGCGGGTGGAGGCCGCGGAACAGGCCGACCGGCTGCTCACCGAGGCGATCGAGGAGGCCGACCGGCTCCGCGCCGACGCCGCCGCCCGGGCCGAGGAGACCGTGGGCAAGGCGCAGCGCGACGCCGAGCGGCTGGGCATCCTGGCCAAGGACGCCCTCGACTCCGCCGAGCGCGACGCCGAGGAGCGCCGCCGTGCGGCCGAGGAGTCGCTGGGCACCGCCGAGGCGGAGGCCCGCCGCATCCTCGACGAGGCGCGCGACGAGGCCAACAAGCGCCGCACGGAGGCGGCCCAGCAGGCCGACCAACTGATCACCAGGGCCCGCGCCGAGGCGGAGCGGCTGGGCATCCTCGCCAAGGACGCCCTCGACTCCGCCGAGCGCGACGCCGATGCGGCCCGCGCGGAGTCCGACCGGATCCGGGACGAGGCGCGCGAGGACGCCAACAAGCGCCGCGCCGAGGCCGCGGGGCAGGCGGACGAGCTCATCTCCCAGGCGCAGGGCGAGGCGCTCAAGATCGGCACCACCGCGGAGGAGCAGGCCGACACGATGGTCGGCGCCGCCCGCAAGGAGGCCGACCGGATCGTCGGCGAGGCCACCTCCGAGAGCAACGGCATGGTGGAGCGGGCCCGTACGGACGCCGACACGCTGCTGGAGGAGGCCCGCAGGGACGCCACCGCCATCCGCGAGCGCGCGGAGGAACTGCGGCAGCGCGTCGAGGCCGAGGTCGAGGAACTGCACGAGCGGGCCCGTAGCGAGTCGGCCGCCACGATGAAGTCGGCGGGCGAGCGGGTCGACAAGCTGGTCGAGGCCGCCACCGAGCAGCTGGAGAAGGCCGAGGCCAAGGCCCGCGAGCTGGTCACGGACGCCGAGGCCAGGGCCGAGGAGACCCGGTCCACCGCGAGCGCGGAGGCCAGCAAGGTCCGCATCGCCGCGGTGAAGAAGGCCGAGGAGCTGCTCAAGGGGGCCGAGCAGAAGAAGAACGACACGGAGCGCGACGCGGAGCGGGTGCGGAGCGAGGCCCGCGTCGAGGCCGAGCGCATCGTGACCGAAGGCAAGAAGGAGCTCGAGGTGCTGAGCCGGCGCCGCCAGGACATCAACGCGGAGATCACCCGCGTGCAGGATGTCCTTGAGGCACTGGAGTCATTCCAGCAGCCGATCGACGGGGGAAAGAGCAACAGTCAGAACCCCACGCAGAACGGTAAGAACACGGTCACTGCAGGTGCAGCGGCCGGCACGACCCGGACAGGGAGCAAGCGGTCCGACGATGCGCCACTCGATTGAGCGGTCATTGTGCACAGTTACTGGACAGTGACTGTAGGACACGCCGCTTGGGCCCCTAGGATTCCCCCTATCACCCCACCCGGTCTGAATTGACAGGAACCCCATGAGCGACACTTCCTCCCCCTTCGGCTTCGAGCTCGTGCGGCGCGGATACGACCGCGGGCAGGTGGACGACCGCATCACCAAGCTCGTCGCCGACCGTGACAGTGCACTGGCCCGGATCAATGCGCTGGAGAAGCGCATCGAGGAACTCCACCTCGAGACCCAGAACGCGCAGGCGCAGGTCAACGACGCCGAGCCGTCGTACGCCGGTCTCGGCGCGCGGGTCGAGAAGATCCTCCGCCTCGCCGAGGAGGAGGCGAAGGACCTGCGCGAGGAGGCCCGCCGGGCCGCCGAGCAGCACCGCGAGCTGGCCGAGTCCGCCGCCACCCAGGTGCGCAACGACGCCGAGTCCTACGCCGCCGAGCGCAAGACCAAGGCCGAGGACGAGGGCGAGCGCATCGTCGAGAAGGCCAAGGGTGAGGCCGGCCAGCTGCGCGCCGACGCGCAGAAGGACGCGCAGGCCAAGCGCGAGGAGGCGGACGCCCTCTTCGAGGAGACCCGCGCCAAGGCGGCCCAGGCCGCGGCCGACTTCGAGACCAACCTGGCCAAGCGCCGCGAGCAGTCCGAGCGTGACCTGGCGTCCCGTCAGGCCAAGGCCGAGAAGCGCCTCGCCGAGATCGAGCACCGCGCCGAGCAGCTCCGCCTGGAGGCCGAGAAGCTGCGCACCGACGCCGAGCGCCGCGCCCGCCAGACGGTGGAGACCGCGCAGCGTCAGGCCGAGGACATCGTGGCCGACGCGAACGCCAAGGCGGACCGCATCCGCAGCGAATCCGAGCGCGAGCTGGCGGCGCTCACCAACCGCCGCGACAGCATCAACGCCCAGCTGACCAACGTCCGCGAGATGCTGGCCACGCTGACCGGTGCGGCGGTCGCCGCGGCCGGCGCCCCCGCCGACGACGAGCCCGTCTCGCGCGGCGTCCCGGCCCAGCGCTGACGTCCCACCGGTCTTCCGGAGCACATCGAGCCCCCTGTCCCCTCGGCAGGGGGCTCGGTCGTGTGCGGGAGCGCAAACGGGGGCGTGAATTCCGCGTGCATCGCGCGCCGCGGCCAAATAGTGTATGCGGCATGATCGAGCTGCAGGGGCTGACCAAGCGGTACGGCGACAAGACCGCGGTGGACGACCTCACCTTCACGGTGCGGCCGGGGGTGGTCACCGGCTTCCTCGGCCCCAACGGGGCGGGCAAGTCGACGACGATGCGCATGATGCTGGACCTGGACAATCCGACCAGCGGCAGCATCCGCATCGACGGCAAGCACTACCGCGAACTCCACGAACCGCTCAAGCACATCGGGGCGTTGCTCGAGGCCAAGGCCATCCACGGCGGCCGCACGGCGTACAACCACCTGCTGTGCCTGGCCCAGTCCAACCGCATCCCGGCCCGCCGGGTCGACGAGGTGCTGGAGACCGTCGGTCTCGCGCCCGTCGCCAAGAAGCGTTCCAAGGGGTTCTCCCTCGGCATGGGACAGCGTCTCGGCATCGCCGCGGCGCTGCTCGGCGACCCCGAGATCCTGATGTTCGACGAGCCGGTCAACGGACTGGACCCGGAGGGCATCCACTGGATCCGCAACCTGATGAAGGGGCTGGCCGCGCAGGGCCGCACGGTCTTCGTCTCCAGCCACCTCATGAGCGAGATGGCGCTCACCGCCGAGCACCTGATCGTGATCGGCCGCGGCAAGCTGATGGCGGACACGACGATGGCGGACTTCATCGCCGAGAACTCCCGCTCCTACGTGCGCGTCCGCACCCCCGAGCCGGAGAAGCTCAGGGACGCGCTGGCGGCCGCGTCGATCACCGCGGTGGTCGACGACGAGGGCGCCTTCGAGATCGAGGGCGCGGAGTCCGCCAAGATCGGTGAACTCGCCGCCCGGCACCAGCTGGTGCTGCACGAGCTCAGCCCCCAGCAGGCCTCCCTGGAGCAGGCCTTCATGCAACTCACCGCCGAGTCGGTGGAGTACCACGCCGGTGGGGCGGCGGCGGAGGCCGGTGAGGCCGCGGCTCCCGCGCCCCAGTGGGGCGCCGCCTGGAACACGAACACCGGAAAGGAAGCCTGACATGGCAGCGACCACCGCTGTTCTGCAGTCGGAGTGGACCAAGGTCAGGACCGTCCGGTCGACCGTGTGGACGCTGGCGTCCGCCGCCGTGCTGACCATCGTCATCAGCGGTCTGTTCTGCCTGCTCTTCCGTACCCAGTGGGACACCATCGAAGAGGGCGCCCGCGCCCAGTTCGACGCCACCGCCCAGAGCCTGTCCGGTCTCTTCCTCGGTCAGCTCGCGCTGATCACCTTCGGCGTGCTGATCATCTCCAGCGAGTACAGCACGGGCATGATCAGGGCATCGCTCTCGGCGGTGCCGCAGCGTGCGACCTTCTACCTCTCCAAGGTCGCCGTCGCCGCCGGCATCACCTTCGTCCTCGGGGTGATCGTCAGCTTCGTCTCCTTCTTCATCGGGCAGGCCATCCTCGGCGGTGACCTCGCCACCTCGATCAGCGATCCGGGGGTGCTGCGCGCGGTCTTCGGCGCCGGCCTCTACATGACGCTGATGGTGCTCTTCGCGGTCGGCGTCGCAACGATGCTGCGCAGCCCGCTGGTCTCACTGGGCATCCTCATCCCCTTCTTCTTCCTGATCTCCGGGATCCTCTCGGCCGTGCCGGGCGCCAAGGAGGTGGCCCGGTACTTCCCGGACCAGGCCGGCAGCAAGATCATGCGGGCCACGATCGCCCCGGACGACCCCGCCCCGTACAGCGCGTGGGGCGGACTCGGCATCATGGCGCTGTGGGTGATCGTCGCGCTGATCGGCGGCTACGCGTTGCTGAAGAAGCGGGACGCCTGACCGCTCCCGGGCAATTCCGGCCTCACGGGGCGGGAACCGATCCCACCCCGCTAGCCTCCTAATCCTCATGGGGGCGAGCGCCGCCCCGCGGACAGTTCGTCGAGGGGCGGAGCATGATCGAGGCAGTCGGCCTCACCAAGACCTACGGCAGCAAGACGGCCGTGTACAACCTGTCCTTCCAGGTGCGGCCCGGCATGGTGACCGGCTTCCTGGGGCCCAACGGCTCCGGGAAGTCGACCACGATGCGGATGATCCTGGGCCTGGACACCCCCACGGCCGGACGCGTGACCGTCGGCGGACAGCCGTTCCGGCAGCTGCCCAACGCCCCGCGCCGGGTGGGCGCGCTGCTGGACGCCAAGGCCGTGCACGGCGGGCGCAGCGCGCGCCAGCACCTGCTGTGCCTGGCGCAGTTGTCCGGGATCCCGGCCCGCCGGGTGGACGAGGTGCTGGGCGTGGTGGGCCTGCAGGAGGTCGCGCGCAGGCGCTCCAAGGGCTTCTCGCTCGGCATGGGGCAGCGCCTCGGCATCGCAGCGGCGCTGCTGGGCGCCCCCGAGGTGCTGCTCTTCGACGAGCCGGTCAACGGTCTGGACCCGGAGGGCATCCACTGGGTGCGCCATCTGATGCGCAAGCTCGCCTCGGAGGGCCGTACGGTCTTCGTCTCCTCGCACCTGATGAGCGAGATGGCGCTGACCGCGGACCACCTGATCGTGATCGGCCGCGGGCAGCTGCTGGCCGACATGAGCGTCAAGGACTTCATCGCCCGCAACTCCACCGGCTTCGCCATGGTCCGCACCCCGGACGTGGCCGCGGACCGCGACAAGCTCACGAAGGCGCTGACCGAGGCGGGCGCGCAGGTGCAGCAGGAACAGGACGGCGCGCTGCGCGTGACCGGTCTCGAACTGCCGCGGATCAGCGACGTCGCCCACGAGTCCGAGGTGCGGCTGTGGGAGCTCTCGCCCCACCAGGCCTCGCTCGAGGAGGCCTACATGCGCCTCACCAACAGCGCCGTCGACTACCGCTCCACCGCCGACCCGCGGCAGGGCCTGCAGCAGCCCGGCGGTGCGCCGGCCCCCGGCGGCTGGGGCATGCCGCCACAGGCGCCGTACCCGCAGCCCGTCCCGCAGCAGCCGCCGTACGGGTACGGCCACGGGCAGCCGCAGCCGCAGCCCCCGGTGCAGCCGTACGCGGCGCCGACCGCGCCCGTGAACCCGTACGCGCAGCCGCCCGTGCCGCCCGCCGCACCCGTACCGCCGGCCGTGCCCGCCGCTCCCGCGGCTCCCGTCGCC
>NZ_JARAVK010000196.1:0-17269 GCF_033792765.1 Streptomyces sp. PA03-6a
GGCCATGGGGCGGGGACGGACGGCGCGGCGCGCCGGGAGAGCGGTGGCGGCCGCGGTCGTGATGGGCGCGGTCGTGCCGACGGCCGTCGTGGGAACCGGTGCGGGGAGCGCCGCGGCGGCGGCACCGGCGGTGGTGTGCACCTCGGGCAAGGCGGGGCTCGCGGCGAAGCTGCGCACCGACATCACCAACGCGCTGCGCGGCAGGACGGCGACGGTGGCCGTGTCGCTGCGGGACCGCAGGACGAAGACGGTGTGCACGCTCCGTGCGGACCAGCGGTTCGACTCGGCGAGCACCGTGAAGGTGACGGTGCTGGCCACCCTGCTGTGGGACAACAAGAAGCACAACCGCTACCTGACGGCGCGTGAAGTGAAGCTGGCCACGGCGATGATCACCAAGTCGGACAACGCGGCGACCACGCAGCTGTGGCGGCAGCTGGGGGTGGCCAAGGTGAAGGGCTTCCTGAAGGCCGCGGGCATGACCCGTACCGTGCCGGGGAGCAACGGCTACTGGGGGCTCACGCAGATCACGGCGAAGGACGAGCAGCGGCTGCTCGACCTGGTGACGGCGAAGAACGCGGTGCTGAGCGACAACTCCCGGGCGTACGTCCTGAAGCTGATGAACAAGGTGGTCGGCACGCAGCGCTGGGGCACCCCCGCCGGCGCCCCGCGCGGGGTGACGGTCCACGTGAAGAACGGCTGGCTGCCGCGCGCCACCCACGGCTGGCGGGTGCACAGCCTCGGCGCGTTCACCGGTTCGGGGCACAACTACTCCCTCACGGTGCTGACGCAGGACAACCGCACCATGAACACCGGGGTCGCCACGATCGAGGCGGTCGCCCGCGTCGTCCACCGGGACCTCAACCCGGCGGCCACCGCCGCGGGGACGCAGTCGACGACGCGTACGCCGCAGGAGGCGATCCCCGCCGTCCCGCCCGGCACGTAGCAGACCGGAACCGACGGCACGACAGGCGCCCCCGCGGGGGCGCCTGTCGGCGTTCGCGCAGGCGGTTACCGGACAGGTGTAGTCCTCACCGGATGTGCCCGGCCCGTCGCGCAGCGCGGCGGGAGCCCTCCCGCACAGCGGAATGAAAGGTTCCACACCGGGAATCGGGATGTCTTGTGAGGCGGCTGTGGAGACCGGAATCCTGCCTTGCCGGTCACGGAACGGCCTCGGAATACTCGACGGCGTTGCTTGGCGTGGACACGCATTCTTTTCGGGATGTGACGCCTTGGACCGCAAATTCCTCCGGGTTGGCGGTAGTTGAGCCGGCCCATCCCCCCACGTGGAGGTACAGGACTTGAAGCATCGTCGAATATCCGGGCGGAAGGCCGTGCTCGCGGGCAGCGGGGCGGCGGCCGTGCTGGCGGCACTGATCGTGCTGCCCCAGGCCAACGCGGCGCCGAGCCCGGCGCCCGCCCCCAAGAGCCTCACGCCCGCGGCCGCGGTGACCCTGGCCGCGCACCTCACCTCGCAGCTCGGCACCAAGGACACCGCGGGGTCGTACTACGACGCCGGCAGCGACCGGCTCATCGTCAACGTGCTCGACGCCGCGGCCGCCGACACCGTGCGCGCGGCGGGCGCCGTGCCGAAGACGGTCGCCAACACCATGGCCGAACTGCGCTCCGCCACGCGCACCCTGGGCCTGGAGGCCCGTATCCCCGGCACGGCCTGGTCCGTCGACCCGCGGACCAACCAGGTGGTCGTGACGGCCGACCGGACCGTGTCGGCGGCCGGGATGGCGCGGCTCGGCAAGGCGGTCGACGGCCTCGGCGCCGGGACCGCCCGGATTCACAAGTCGAAGGGCGAGTTCACGCCCTTCATCGCCGGCGGCGACGCCATCTTCGGCTCCGGCGCGCGCTGTTCGCTCGGCTTCAACGTCGTCAAGGACGGACAGCCGTACTTCCTCACCGCGGGTCACTGCGGCGTGGACATCAAGAGCTGGTCGGACAGCTCCGGCGGACAGGAGATCGGCTCAGCCGCGACGTTCCCGGGCCACGACTACGCGCTGGTGAAGTACACCGGCACCGGTGTCGACCACCCCAGCGCGGTCGACCTCTACAACGGCTCGACGCAGGAGATCACGTCGGCGGCCACGCCGACCGTCGGCCAGGCCGTGCGGCGCAGCGGCAGCACCACCCAGGTGCACGACGGCACGGTCACCGGGCTCGACGCGACCGTCAACTACCAGGAGGGCTCGGTCTCCGGGCTGATCCAGACCGACGTCTGCGCCGAGCCCGGCGACAGCGGCGGCGCCCTCTTCTCCGGCAGCACCGCGCTCGGCCTGACCTCCGGCGGCAGCGGCGACTGCACCGGCGGCGGGGAGACGTTCTTCCAGCCGGTGACGGACGCGCTCGAGGTGTACGGGGCCGAGATCGGCTGACCCCTCGCGGCGCCACGGCGCAGCGGCGGCGCCGGACACCCCTCCCCGGGACCGGGAGGGGGTCCGGCGCCGCCGCCGTCCGCGTGGGGACGGGGCGGGAACGGGCGGGAACGGGCCGGTCAGCCCTGCCGGCCGGGGCGGAACTCGCGTACGGCGCGCGCCTGACGGGCGAGGGCGAGCAGCAGGCCGTCCTCGGTCCACACGGCGCTGTCCTCCACGGCCCAGCCACCGCGGTGCGGCTGCGGACCAGGACCCAGCCCTGCGCGGGCGCGGCGTCCAGGACGTCGGTGAAGTGCACGGTCAATTCGGCCGTCGGCACGGGGCGGGGCTCGGTCCAGACCGCGAACAGCGCGGGCGGCAGGGCGTCGGCGAGGACGACCAGCGCCTGCGGGTCCAGCGGCCGCCCGTCGCCGAACCGCATCCAGGCGAGGAGTTCCGCGCGCTCCCCGCCGGCCAGGGGGCGCGCGTCGCCAGCCGGGCGGATCTCCAGGTGGGCGGCGAACGCCGCCAGCGAACGCGGCAGGGTGAGCGGCGGGCAGGCGCCGGGCGCGGGGACGGCGGGCGCGGGCGTGCCGGTGTGGGCGGGGCCGGGTTCGCTCCGTCCGAACACGGCGGTGCCGGTGAGCGCGGCGGCACCGTCCTGCAGGGCGGTGACGGAGGACACGGACGTACGGCGCCCCTCGCGCAGGGTGGTCGCCGCCAGGCGCAGCGGGCGCTCGTCGACGGGGGCCAGGAAGTGCGCGCCGAGCGTGCGGACCGGGAGGCCCTCCCCCGTCCGCGCGGCCAGGTCGTCGCGCATGGCGGTCAGCGCGAGGGCCGCGACGTAGCCTCCCTGCGCCCCGTTCCAGGACCACCAGGAGCGGTCGACGCGGACGGTGCCGGTGGTGTCCTCGGTATCCGTGTCGGTGTCCGTGTCCGTGTCCGTGATCGAGGCGGGCATGACGTCCCCCAGGGAATGTGGGTTCGCTGTCCGCTCCACCGTAATCCAGTGAGTTGGATATTCAAATCAACTCGGCGGGAAGCCCGGCGGGTGACGGGGGCGGTCCGCACGGACACGGACGGCGACCAGAGGTGAGCGACCCGCAGCGGCGTCCGGCGGCGGTCACGTGGCCGGTTCCGGGACGCCGGTGGCGACAGGGCGTTCAGTGCGGCGTCGCCCGCGAGGGGACGTCGTGGTGCTGGTGCCCGCCCGTCGCGAGCATGCGGACCTCCCCCCGGTCGCTGATCTCCGCCTGGACGATGCCGGTGTCGTCGCTGTACACCGGGTGCCCCCCGGCACCCTTGCGCTCGGTGCGCTTGACGACCACGGTGTCGCCGGAGACGGGGAAGGTCAGATCGTAGGTTTCGGCATGACTCATGAGGGGAACCTCCTGTCTCCGCCCATATGACGATTTATGCCCAGAGAATCCCTGGCCAATGACACCGGTCATGACGTCCGCTGTGGCGCCGGGTCGACCCCCTGGGAGAGCATGGAGCGGTGTCGATCATCAAGGGGGAACGCATGGCGCACCTCACCCACCTCGCCGCTCCGGAGGGTGTCCCGCCGGGCACCGGTTACAGCCACGTCGTGTGGGGCGAGGGCCGGTTCGTCGCCGTCTCGGGCCAGATCGCGGTGGACGAGCGGGGTGAGCTCGTCGGACCGGGCGACCCGGCGGCGCAGGCGCGCCAGGTCTTCGGCAACCTCGACCGCTGCCTCACGGCCGCCGGGGCGGGCTGGGGCGACGTGGTCAAGCTGACCTTCTTCGTCACCGACGTCGCCTTCCTGCCCGCGGTCCGCGAGGCGCGCGACGCCTACGTCGACACCGAGCGGCCCCCGGCCAGCTCGGCGGTGCAGGTGGCCGCACTCATCCGGCCCGAACTGCTGCTGGAGGTCGAGGCGTTCGCGATCGTCCCGGCCGCGTCCACGGCCCCGGCGGCCCGGCCGTGACCCTGGTCCCGGAGCGGTTCAGCGTGACGGCGGCGGCCCGGCGCCTGCCCCCGCCGGGGCCCGGCGAACCGCCGCGGCTGTGCCTGGTGGACACGGCGGCGAACGCGGCCGCCGCCGTCCACCTCGCGCCCGGGCTGCTGGACCGGGAGGAGCGCGAGCGGGCCACGGCCTTCCACTTCGACCGCGACCGCACCAGCTACGTCACCGCGCACGTGGCGCTGCGCCTGCTGCTGGCGGCGTACCTGGGGACCCCGCCCGGCAAGGTGCCGCTGACCCGGGAGACCTGCCCGTCCTGCGGCGGCCCGCACGGCCGGCCCGCGGTCGAGGGCGGTACGCCGCACTTCTCGCTCTCGCACTCCCGGGAGCTGACGCTGGTGGCCTTCGCCGCGACCCCGGTGGGGGTGGACGTGGAGGCGCTGCCCGGCCAGGAGGCCGTCGACGGCGTGTGGCGCTCGCTGCACCCGGCGGAGGTCGACGAGCTGGGCGGGCTGCCGCCGGCGGAACGCCGCGAGGCCTTCGCGCGGGCGTGGGCACGCAAGGAGGCGTACCTGAAGGGCCTGGGGACGGGCCTGGCCAGGGACCCGTCCGAGGACTACGTGGGCTCCGGACCCGCCCCCGCCGCGGGCCCCGAGGGCTGGTCGCTCTCCGACGTCGCCGTCGGGGACGGCCACCGCGCGGCCGTCGCCGTACGGCTGGGCTAGGCCGTGTCGTCAAAGGAGCGCCGGCCGCCCGGAGGGCGGGCCCAGCGGCGTCTGGTGCGGTGCATCGTAAGGCGGAGAGTCGTCCTCGTAGTGGGCTACTCGGACGATTCGACAACGCAGCGAGGTGCCGTGCCAGGCGCCGCTGGGCAGGCGGGACTTTGACGACACGGCCTAGCGCGCGTACTCCTCGGCGAGGAAGCGCATGGTCTGGTCGACGAAGACCCGCATCTCGCGGGAGAGGTTCTTGCCCCGCCGCCAGGCGATCTGGGTGTGCACCTCGAAGGGCACCGGCCACGGGAGGGTCACCAGCGTGCCGGCCTCCAGCGCGTCGGCGACGGTGGCGGTCGGCAGCAGGCTGATGCCGAGCCCCGCCGCGACCCCGCGCTTGATGGATTCGATGGTCCCGAACTCCAGGAAGGGCAGCGACTCGCCCGTACCGTCGTTGAGTTCGGCCTCGAACAGCTCGCGGTAGGCGCAGCCGGCCTCGGCGGAGATCACCTGGACCTGCCGCAGGTCGTCGGTGGTGATCTTGTGCGCCCGGGTGAGCGGATGGTCGGGTGCGGCGACCACGGTCAGCGGCTCGGAGCCCAGGACCTCGGTCTGGACGCCGGGGTGCTGGGTCTCGGCCTCCATCAGGAAGCCCATGTCGAACATGCCCTGGCGCAGCGCGTGGCAGGTCTCGGCGCACAGGCTGGGCCGCAGCACGATGTGCAGGGCCGGGTAGCGGTGGTGGAAGAACTCCAGTAACGGGGGCATCCGATAGGAGGTGATGCTCTCCATCGAACCGATCGTCAGCACTCCCGAGGGCTCCTCGGAACCCAGCGTCGCGCCGCGCGCCTCGCCGGCGAGGGAGAGCATCTGCTCGGCGTACGGCAGCAGCCGCTGGCCGGCCTCGGTGAGCTGGATACGGCCCCCGAGACGGTCGAAGAGGTCGACGCCGAGCGACATCTCCAGGCCCTTGATCTGGGCCGTGACGCTGGATTGCGCGTACTTCAGTTCCGTCGCCGCCCGGGTGAAGCTGAGCAGCGTCGCCACCTTGTGGAACGTCGCCAGCTGCCGAATGTCCATTGACCCCTCCCGTGGTTCGGCTCGCGCCGGATCAATACTCCCTCCACAGGAAATCAAGCCGCCGGTGCCGGGCGCCAGAACTCCGGGTTGTCTGATCGAGGACAACGCCCGTCAGCATTCGGACACATCGCCTCCGGCGGGATCGGGGGGAACGGCATCGCCGTCGGGGATCAATCCCTGGCGGCCGATCAGCAATCCCGCCTGGAATCTGCTGGTGGCGCCGAGTTCCTCCATGATTACGGATATGTGGCGACGGCATGTACGGGTCGCCATCCCGAGGCGGCGGGCGATCACCTCGTCCTTCAATCCCATGGCCATCAGCCGCAGAATTGACAACCGCAGGTCCTCCGTGACCTGCTGGTATTCGGCGGTCCGGCCGACGTCGAAGGGCTGGCTGCCCTGCCATATGGACTCGAACGAGCGGCAGAGATAGGCGACGAGCGTGGGATCGGAGACAATCGCCGCACCCGGCGGTTCCTTTCCCTTCCGTTCCTTCGGAATGAACGCCAGTCTGCGGTCGTAGATGATCAGCCGCTCGGAGAGCTCCTCGGCGGTACGGACCTCGGCGCCGCCCTCGCAGATCTGCCGCACGTAGGTGCGGGTGGCGAGGCTGGTGCGGGCGGTGTGCTGGTAGAGCGTGCGGATGCGGATTCCACGGCGCCGCATCTCCAGGGTCTGCACCAGGTCCTGTTCGAGCAGTTCGGCGCTGCGACCGCCGCCGGGCTGCAGGCTCATCCGCTCCTCGGTGCAGCGGCGCCGCGCCAGGTCGATCTCCCTGCGCACTTCCTCGAAGTCGTCCAGCACCCTGACCGGCACGTCGTCGGGGGCGGCCCGGTCGCTCGTGCGGTAGACGGCGGACAGCGCCCGTAACTGCCGGTGGATCGCGGCGATCTCCTGCCGGCGGTGGGCGATGGACAGCTCGAGCGGTGTCACCAGTTCCGCTTCCGCGACGTCAGGGTCGAGCGCCACGACGGAGCGGCCGGAGCCGATGCGGCCGAGCAGCCGCAGCTCCTCCAGGGTCTTGCGGGCCTCGGCGACCAGGTCGACGCCGACGCCCAGCTCGGCGGCGATCTCCTCATCCCTGAAGGCACCGTCTCGCAAAGCGCATTCGTACGCATCAACAGCAAGGTCGTCCAACAGGCGATGCTCGTCCACCGATCACCCACCCCATGCCCGATTTGCCGCTATCCACTTGTTGCCGCTCCATCATAGGACACTTCCGGCGGCTCGAACTCGATCTCCGCGACTGACACCTTGTTCTCGTGCCCACAAAGGGCGCGACAGACAAGCGATGTGGGGGGATCCACGATGGTGAACACTCGTCATTTACTTGCCCGGGGCTTCTCGGTGATCGTCCTGGCGGCCGGAGTTGTTTACTCCGCCACCCCGGCGGCCCCGGTCGTTTCCGGCGGCAACGGGCCGCGGAACGTCACGCTGGCGGATGACAAGTGGGACGTGGCTCCGATCGGTGGCGCCGACACGCATTCGGCCGACGGCCACCAGGCCTGATTCGTCACGGAATTGGTTGAAGGAGAAATCATGTCGTCGAATGACCCCATGACCGCACCTACCGGTGCCCCGGAAGAGGAATCCGGCACTCTGCACTGGCCGGGGCGGCACCGCTAGCCGCCCGCCGCCGGCCGCGGCCCGGCCCGGGGCCCGCGGCTCAGTGGTGCACGCGGCGGTCGCCCGGGGTCACCCGGTACCTGATGTCCCACAGGTTGCGCCGTACGTACGTGCGCTGGAGCCAGCGGTCCCGGCCGTCGTAGCGGGCGGTGAACTCCGAGCGGGCGTGCACGCCCTTGCGGTTGTTGACCAGCAGGGCCGTGCCCGGCTCCAGCCGTACGGCGTGCGCGGTCGCGCGGCAGGCCTCGTGCAGCAGTTCCAGGGCCGCGGCGGCCCCCCGGGTCAGGGGGCGCACACCGTTGGCGGAGACGGCGATCCCGGGGAAGTCCCGGGAGCCGCTGACGATCGGCACCGGGTCCGACAGGACCTCGGCACCGCCCGCGACATCGCGGGTGTAGCTGCCCGGCGCGTTGAGCCGGAACAGCGGACTGCGCAGCGCCTCCAGCGCCCCGTCCGCCAGCTGCCCGCAGATGTCGCGGGCGTCCGCGTAGTAGGTGGCCGCCGTGCCGGAGGGGTCGCCGCGCAGGCAGTTGAGGACCAGGAAGTCCGGGTTGGCGACGTCCCAGCGCCCGGCCGGGTCGTGGGTGATGTCGCTGTGGAAGTTGAGGAAGACGGCCGAGCCCTGGTTGGTCTGGGTGCTCTCCCCGCCGGGGACGGGGACCACGTCGTGGATCAGCCGCCCCTCCTTCTCGGTGAGCACGCCGACGGGCTCGCCCAGCAGCCCGGACAGGCCCAGCAGCACGCCCTCGGCGACGAAGCCGCGCTTGGCGGTGCTGGGCCCGCCGTCCACCGGGGTGGGCGGCAGGTCCCGGTCCACGGGCAGGTTGCGCACCAGCGCGACGCCCGGGGTGTCGATGTGCCGGCCGAAGTCCAGCACCTGCTGCAGCAGTTCCGTGGGCAGCGCGGCGAAGACCCGGTGGTAGCGGGTCATGGCCCGGTCGATGTCCGGCGCCGGGTCGGGGAGCGCCGCGAGCCGCTCCCCGATGTCGTCCCGTACCGCGTCGGGCAGTTCCAGCTCGGCGAAGGTCGCCTTCACGGCTCACACTCCTACAAGGCGGGCGTCGGGGGCACCGGGGACGGCCGGGAAGTCCAGCCGGTCGTGCAGCCGCTGCGCGAGGTGCAGGGCGTCCTCGCCGCTCTCGGCGATGTGGGTGGTGACCTTGCTGCCGCGCACCTCCGCGACCGGCACCCCCACGTGCCGGCCCGGGGTGACGCCCTGCCGCAGCTGGACGGCCTCCAGGTCGACGTACCCGCCGATGACGGCCACCCGGGACTCCTGGGTGAGCCGTACGGTGTCGATGCCGGCGACGTGGAAGGCGTTGTGCGCGGCGTCGGCGCGGGCGTCGTCGGGGAAGTCCAGCACCACCGAGCGCCGGTTGAGGACGACGGCGGCCAGCTGGTTGCCGACCGCGCTGATCCGGGTGCCCGAGGAGTACGGGGCCCGGTTGTAGCGCAGCACGATCTCGATGCGGTGCCGCAGCGCGAGCTGGACGGCGCGGCGGTGCAGCACCTTCGCCCCGTACAGCGACATCAGGGCGGCCATGTTGTACGAGACCTGCGGCAGCATCCGGGCCCCGGTGACCAGGTGCGGGTCGGAGGTGTAGATGCCGTCGACGTCGGAGTGGATCTCGCAGACGTGGCTCTCCACGGCGCGGGCGACCGCCAGCGCCGACAGGTCGGAGCTGTTCTTGCCCAGCCAGGTGGGCCGTCCCTGGCCGTCCACGGCCTGGCCGCCGGGGACGACCACGACCTCGTGCCGGTCGAGCGCCCTCCTCAGGGGGCCGGGGTCGGTGCTCACCACCCGGGCCCACAGGAAGGAGGAGTTGGTGACCAGGCCGACCTGGTGCCCGGCGAGCACGGTGGCGCTGCGGCCCGCCTTGTGCAGGGCGCTGGCCAGCAGGTGGGCGCTGACCAGGTCCCCGGTGGCGAGCATGCCCGCGGCGGTGGCGTCCTCGGGGCGCAGGTTGACCTCGTGCAGCCGGCCGCGCAGCCCCTCGGTCTCGCCCTGCATCGCGCTGACCACGACCGCCAGCGGCCGCCCCTCGCGGCGGATGCGCTCGTCCAGCCCGGCGGCGAGGTCGTGGTAGGCGGCGTGCGTGCGGAAGGTGGAGCCGCCGAACTTCAGCACCGCCGGGGCCTTCATCGCGCGCCTCCGCCCAGGAAGCCGCGGGTCAACGCGTACTCGGCGATCTGGACGGCGTTCAGGGCCGCGCCCACCCGCAGGTTGTCCGAGACCAGCCACATCCAAAAGCCCCGCGGGTTGTGCGGGGCGACCCGGATCCGCCCCACGTGGACGTGGTCGGGGTGCCCGGCGGTGAGCGGGGTGGGGAAGCCGCCCGGGTGCTCCCGGTCGTGGACGGTGACCTCGGGCAGCGCGGCGAGCAGCGCGACGAGTTCCTCGCGGTCCACCGGCGCCCCCGCCTCGACCCACACCGCCTCGGAGTGGGAGTTGACCACCGGCACCCGTACGCAGGTGGCGGTCAGGTCCAGGTGCGGGAGCCCGAGGATCTTGCGCGACTCCTGGAGCATCTTCTGCTCCTCCAGGGTGAAGCCGCCGTCCAGCAGCCGGTCGATGGAGGGGACGACGTTGAAGGCGAGGGCGGGCCGGAAGCGCTCGGAGGGCAGGTCCGCGTCCGGGTCGCGCAGCGCGACCTCGCTGCCCTCCAGCAGTTCCTCGATGCCCTGGTGGCCCTGGCCGGAGGCGGCCTGGTACGTGCTGACCACCACCTGCCGGACCCCCCAGCGCCGCTGCACCGGCAGCAGCGTGCGGACCAGCGGGATGGTGGAGCAGTTGGGGTTGGCGACGATCCCGCCGGCCGGCCGCCGGTGCAGCTCGCCGGCGTTGACCTGCGGCACCACGAGCGGGGTGTCGGGGTCCATGCGGAAGGCGTTGGTGTTGTCGATCACCAGCGCGCCCTGGGCGACGGCGGTCTTGGCCCACTTGTCGCTGACCGACGTGCCGGCCGAGAAGAACGCGATGTCGGCCCGGCCGAAGTCGAAGTCCTCCAGGGCGGAGACCTCGCACGCGCGCCCGTCGACCGCCACGTGGCGGCCCGCGCTGCGCGCCGAGGCGACGAGGTGGATCTCGCGGTAGCGCAGTCCGCGCTCCTCGATCAGCTCGATGAGGGTGCTGCCCACGGCCCCCGTCGCGCCGACGATGGCGATGCGCGGGGCGGCGGGATCGGTAACGAGGGTCATCGGGGATCTCCGATCTGGACGAGCCCGGCTGCGGGTGCCGTGGCTTCCGGTTCGGTGCCGTCGGCCGTGGCGGGGCGGCGGCCCCGCCACGGCAGCAGCGGCCAGCCGAGGTTGACGCCGAGTCCGGCGGCGGCGATCAGCGGCACTCCGAGGGCCTGCAGCGGCCCGACGCGGTGGCCGTAGACGGCGAGGTCCACCAGGATCGCCACGGCCGGGTAGACGAACGACAGCACGGCGATGCGGTCGGTGGACAGCTTCCGGTACGAGGAGTAGAGCAGGACGTACATCAGGCAGGTGTGGATCACGCCGAGGCCCACCAGCCAGCCCCAGCGCGCCCCGAGGCCCGCGGTCTCGCCGAGCCGGGCGAAGGGCAGCAGCAGCGGGATGCCCACCAGCACCTGGATCAGCGCGGTCAGTTGCGGGCGGACGGTGGTGAGCCGCTTGGCGATCACCGTGGCGAAGGCGTACAGCAGGGCGGCGAGCAGCGCCTCGGCGACGCCGAGCGGGTACCCGTCCCCGCCGGGACCGGCGCCGGGAAGTCCGGCGACGAGCAGCACCCCGGCGAAGGCCAGCAGGATCCAGCCGACGCGGTGCCGGTCGAGCCGTTCGCGGAACAGCGCGACGCCCAGCAGCACCACGTAGAAGGGCTGGGTGTGGTAGACGACGGTGGCCACCGAAATCGAGGTGCGGTGGTACGCGTCGAAGAGCAGCACCCAGTTGAGGACGATGAACACCCCGCCGAGCGCGGCGAGCGCGAAGCTGCGGCGGGTCAGCCCGGTGTTCCTCAGGTGGCCCCGCAGCAGGCAGTAGGCGGCCAGCGCCACCGCCCCGAAGACGCAGCGGAAGAGCACCACGGTGGAGGAGGAGACCCCGGACTCCAGGACGAAGACGCCCAGGGTGCCGGAGAGCCCCATGGCCGCGGTGAGTTCGAGGGCGCCTGCGCGCCCGTGTGCTGCGGGTGTGGTGTCAGTGGTCATGCGCCCTCGGCTCCTTCCGCGGCGGACGGGGGGTCAGTGCAGGGGGACGGCGTAGTGCAGCCCTCCCCGGGTCCACAGTTCGTTGGGGCCGCGCGGCACGTCGAGGCCGGAGGCGGCGCCCAGGTTGCGCTCGTACACGTCGGCGTAGCTGCCGACGGCGGTCAGCACGCGGGCGGCCCACCGCTCGTCGAGCCCGACCGCGGGGCCGTGCGGGCCGGCCTGCGCGGCGGCCTGCGCCACGCCCTCGTGCTCGGCGGCGGGCAGCAGCTGCAGCACCCAGCGGACCAGCCGGAACCAGTGCGGGTCGGTGTCGCGGACGGCGGCGGCCATCGGCTCCCGGGAGATCGAGACCGGCAGGAGGCGGTGTGCTTCGGGGTCCGGCAGCCCGGCGCGGGCGCCGGCCAGGGCGATGCGGTCCAGGACGTACGCGGCGCAGTCGCCGGAGGCGTACGCGGCCAGCGCCTCGGCGGGGTCGTGGAAGCCGACGGGGACGGTGGTCAGGCCCCGCGGGCCGTACCACGCGGCCAGGTTGACCGGGGTGGTGCAGCCGGTGTGGACGGCGAGCCGCCGCCCCGCGAGGCGGGCCGGGTCGTCGATGCCGTCGGCGGCCCGCACCAGGAAGCCCTCGCCGTCGTAGGCGGTGATCCCGGCGAAGAGCACCGGGTGGGCGGCCTCCCGGCCCAGCGTCCAGGTCAGGTTGCACACCGTCAGGTCGGCCTCGTCCGCGGCGAGCACGCGGAGCCGGTCGGCGGCGCGCACCGGGCGCCAGTCGACGGCCTCCGGGTCGTGGAGGACGGCCGCCGCCACGGCGCGGGCGATGTCGGTGTCCAGCCCGGTCCAGCGGCCGTCGCCGGTGCGCAGGGACAGCCCGCGGATGCCCTGGGAGATGGCGGCGCGCAGGGCGCCCCGGGCGCGGACGGCGTCCAGGGTGCCGGTCCTCGCGCGCGCGGGGGCGGTCACGAGGCGTACCCGGGGAGCGGGCGCGCGGCGCCGGTGAGGTCCTCGCGGTCGTAGTGGCGTTCGTTGAAGGAGAGCATCTCGCCCAGGCCGCGTGCGGTGACCGGGGCGACGGGCGCCGCAGGGCCGTCCGTCCGGCCGGCGCTCACCGGCATCGCGCCGGCCTCGGTCCAGCGGAGCATGCCGTAGGGGTCGACGGCGGCGCGGGCGCGGTCGGCGTTGTCCGGGTGCAGGCAGTACGGCACGTCGAGGACGCCGCGGGCGAAGGCCGCCACGAGGGCGTCGCCGACGGTGTCCCCGAGGGCGAGGGCGGCGTCGACGAGCGTCCTGGCCTCCTCGTACAGGCCGGTGGCGGTGGGCCCCGGCCCGGTGGAGGCGCCGGCGGCGGCCGATTCCGCGACGGCGTGCGCGAACTCCAGGGCCTCGACGTTCTCCTCGACGGTGGGGATGCGGTGGGACTCGGCGGGGGTCTTGACCACCAGCCGCTCCGCGCCGCCGCGCACCGCGAGCCGGACGCTGTGCTCCAGCAGCCGGTAGGAGCCGATCGGGGTGCGCGGGAAGACGCCCATGAAGGTGTAGAGCACGAGGTGCCGGTCGGTGTCCGCCAGCCGTTCCGCGGCCAGCCGGCGCAGCGCGGCCAGGGCCTCCAGGTCCTGGCCGGGGTGGACCTGCTGGGCGTAGCTGAGCGAGATGCCGGTCAGCCCGTGCTCGCGGAAGAACATCCCCTCCAGCACGCTGAGCGCCACCAGCAGCGACGGCGGGCACAACTGGCCGAGCATGCAGCCGCCGAAGGTCTCCAGGTGCGGGGGCACCGGCAGCCCGGCCAGGAGTTCGCAGGCCGCCCGCCACTCGCGGACCGCCTCGGCGAGCGGGGTGCGGCTGTAGGGCAGGCAGTACGAGACGGGGCCGCCCTCGGTGGCGTCGACCCCGGCCTCGGCCATGACGCGGAACAGGCGCAGCGGCAGGGCGGTGCCGTGCCGGAGCTGCACGGGGAAGTCCCGCGCGGCCGTCCCGGCCAGCAATTCCCGCACGGCCACGGGCCCGTGGGCGAGCAGCGGGAAGCCGTTGAGGTCGGCGGCGCGGTCGCGCAGGGCGCGGCGGGCTGCGGCGTAGTCGTGGCAGCGGGTGTAGCTGTCGAGGGTGATGGTGCCGACCGAGGTGGCGCGGGCCTCGCGCACGGCACGCAACCCCGCCCGCATCCGGTCGAGTTCGCCGAAGCCCATGCGGGGCTGGACGACCAGTCGCCCGGCCGCGCGGGCCCGGCGGACGAACGCGGAGAAGCGGTCGGGGCTGTGCGGCATCAGGCCACCTCCGCCAGGGCGGGCGGGGTGCGCAGCGCCCGCAGGTACGTGCCGAAGCGGGCGAGCGCGCCGCCGCCGGTGTCGTCGCCGTCGGCGAAGACGGCGTCGTAGCCGGCGGCGGTCAGACGGGCGGCGAGGCGGGCGTCGTCGCGTCCGTGGACGCCGAGCTTGCCGCCGATCACGACGGGGAGGGCGGCGAGGGCGGGATCGGCGCGCAGGGCGCGGATCAGACGCAGGCCGTCGAGGTGACCGTGCCCGTTGACGGTGCCGATGACCAGCAGGTCCGGGCGGAGCGCGCGGCAGGCGCCGGCGATCTCCGCGTCGGGGGTGAGGCTGCCGAGGTTGGACACCTCGTGGCCGTGCTCCTCCAGCAGCAACTGCAGGAACACCAGGTTCCACATGTGCGCGTCGGAGGAGACACCGGAAACAATGATCCGCCTCCGGGAGGCGGCAGCCATGCCAGTCATTGATTCCCTCGGTAGGAATGTGGAGTGGGCCGGGGAAATCATCCGCGGCGCGCCGCCGGAGGGTCCAGCGGGGCCGGGTGGAAATACCCGAACGTCGCGATCAGGAATTTCTATCCCGCACTGTCCGGATCGTCCCCGTTCCCGAACAGGTCCAGCCTGGTTGCGGCCATGCCCAGTTGGAAGCGGGTCTCCACACCGAGCTTCTCGCACATCCCCGACAGGTAGCGGCGGAGCGTACGGGTGGAGATACCCAGCCGCCGGGAAATGAATTCATCCGACCTGCCGAGTTCCAGCTGGCGCAAAATGGCCACCTCGACGTCCTCGAAGACGTCGCCGTCGAAATCGCCGTCGACCGGTTTCGCGTGCTCCCAGATGTGGTCGAATATCACTTCGAGAAAGGCGACCACGGTCGGGTCGCGGAACAGCGCGGCGCCGCCGCCCTTTCCCGTGGACACCAGGGCCACGACCCCGTCCAGCAGGATCATCCGGCCGGGTATGACCGCCGCGGTGCGCAACTGGGCGCCCAGGTCGCCCAGTCGGGTCATGTGCCGCAGCGCCTCCCGCTGCCGGCGCGCGGTGTGCGGGACCACCGTCCGGTACCGCACGCCCCGGTCGAGCAGGTCGCGGTCCAGGTCGAGGGCGGCCCGCAGGGTCTGCGGGCCGCCGAGGGTGGGGTGGGCGGTGAGCACGCGGTCGCGGACCTGCGACGACAGATCGGCGAGCCGGTGCCGTACGGCGTCGCCGTCGGTGAGCAGTTCGGTGGTGGTGCCGGCCAGCCGCTGCCGCTGGTGGGCGTCGTACAGGGCGCCGAGCGGGCCGAGGTCGCGCCGGGTGGTGTCGATCTGGCGCAGCAGCTGGTGCGCCTGGAGGCTGAGGGAGGCGGTGAGTTCGGCCGCGGCCAGGCCGGGCGAGACGACCTCGTAGCGGCAGGGACCGTCCGGATGCAGCAGCCGGTGCGCCATCAGCCGCTTGACCGACTCGTCGAAGTCGTCCGGAACCATTCCGAGTTCCGACGCGCACCGGTCGGCGTCCGGCGACACCTGCAGCAGGTGCCGGTAGACGCCGATGTCCTGGGTCGTGAGCTCCTGGTCCGACACGGCGGCTCCCCTCGGCTGGTCGTGCTGCTCACATGGCGAAGTGGCGCTCCAGGAAGTCGGTGGCCACGTCGCCCCGGCGGAACTCGGGGTGGCCGAGGATCTCCTGGTGCAGCGGGATCGTGGTGTGCACGCCGGGCCCGGAGACCTCGAACTCCGACAGCGCGCGCAGGGTGCGCTCGATGCAGCTGCCGCGGTCCGGGCCCCAGACGATCAGCTTCCCGATCATGGAGTCGTAGTACGGGCTGACGCGTGAGCCCGGGTCGTAGTCGGTGTCCACCCGGACCCACGGGCCGCCGGGGACGCGGTAGCGCTCCAGCAGTCCGGGCGTGGGGGCGAAGGCCCGGGCCGGGTCCTCGGCGTTGATGCGGCACTCGATGGCGTGCCCGCGGATCTCCACGTCCTCCTGCTTGACCGACAGCGGGCTGCCGGAGGCGACCCGCAACTGCTCGCCGACCAGGTCGACGCCGGTGACCAGCTCGGTGACCGGGTGCTCGACCTGGATCCGGGCGTTCATCTCCATGAACCAGAAGACGTCCTCGCCGCGGGCACCGTCCCCGCCGCCCTCCCCGTCGCCGGACTCCAGCAGGAACTCCACCGTGCCCGCGCCCCGGTAGCCCACCGCGCGGGCACCGGCCAGGGCCGCCGCGCCCAGCCGCTCCCGCAACTGCGGGGAGACCCCGGCCGAGGGGGACTCCTCGACGAGCTTTTGGTGACGGCGCTGCACCGAGCAGTCGCGCTCGCCCAGGTGCACGGCGCCGTCGAAGTCGTCGCAGACGACCTGGATCTCGATGTGCCGGGTCTTCTCCAGGTAGCGCTCCATGTAGACGGCGCTGTTCTTGAAGACGGCCTGCGCGCTGGCCCGGGTGGCGGTGTAGGCGTCCCTCAGGTCCTGCGGGCGCCGTACCACCGTGATGCCGCGGCCGCCCCCGCCCGCCGCGGCCTTGATGATGACCGGGTAGCCGATCGAGGCGGCGACGGCCTCGGCGGCCTCCACCGAGTCGACCGGCTCGATGGTGCCCGGCAGCAGCGGCAGTCCGGCCTCGGTCATCAGCCGGCGGGCGGTGGCCTTGTCGCCGACGTTCTCCATGACGTCCGGGGGCGGGCCGATGAAGGTGATGCCGTCGTCGGCGCAGATCTCGGCGAAGTACGGGTCCTCGGAGAGGAACCCGTAACCGGGGTGGATGGCCTCGGCACCGGTTTTGACGGCGGCGCCGATGATGTTGGGGATGTTGAGGTAGCTGCGGGCGGGCGCGCCCGGGCCGATGTGCACGGCCTCGTCCGCGGCCTTGACGAACCGGGCGTCGGCGTCCGGGGTGGAGTACACCGCCACCGTGCGCACGCCCAGGTCGCGGCAGGAGCGGATGATGCGCAGCGCGATCTCCCCGCGGTTGGCGACGAGCACCTTGTCGAACACGGCTGTGCCCTCTCAGTCGACGGGGACGAGGTCGATCAGCGGCTGGGCGTACTCGACGACCTCGCCGTCCTGGACGTGGATCGCGTGCACCCGGCCGCGGGTCTCGGCGGTGATCGCGTTGAGCAGCTTCATCGCCTCGATGATCGCCAGCTGCC
>NZ_JARAVK010000197.1:0-17211 GCF_033792765.1 Streptomyces sp. PA03-6a
ATTAGTGACCGCCTCGCTGCGTTCGTTGTGGGTCGGTGCCGCGCCGGGGTACGCCCCCAGCCTTCGGCCGGGGGGCACCCCGCCACACCCCCTCCTGCCGGTTGGGGCGGCTAACGGCCGGTGGGGGTGAGAAGGCCGTCCGGGGTTGCCGCGAGTGCCTCACTGACCCCCCACCGGCCGTCATGGTGTGGCGGGGTGCGCCCATGGGGGTCCCCCCGGCCGAAGGCTGGGGGAGACGAGCGGCGAACGCGGTGCCGAACGACGCAGGGGTAAACCGCGAGCGCTGTGGGGGCCCCCGGCCGAAGGCTGGGGGAGTGCGCCGGCGCGGCCCCGACCCAACAGAGCGCAGGCCCGCACTGACCACGCCGGGCAATCGGGTGGGCGGCGGGGAAACCGCCCGCCGCAGGCGCAAACAACCCGCACACAAGAACAGGCAGGCCGCGAGGGGCACCCCGGGTCGCAAGCACGGGCAGCGCGCGCAGGCTCACCCCGTGGGGGCGAGCGCACCGCGCGCCTCCGCGAGCGCGGCCTCGCAGAGGACCGGGAGCGGGACCACGATCCCGCACCGCCCGCATACGGGCCCCGCCCCGGGGTAGTGGTTGAGCCCGTTCCGCCACCGCAGGTGCGACTCGCCGCAGACCGGGCACCCCGTACCGGGCCCCGCGTCGATCGCCGCGATGATGCGCCGCAGTACGTCGGCCAGCCGGTCGTCGGGGTGGACGCGGGGGTCCTCGCACCAGGCGACCCCGTTGCCGCCCCAGGTGCGCCGGTGCCAGTCGTCGAGCGCGCCGGGCTGCCGGATGCCGTAGAACTTCTCCTCCTTGCGGCGGGCCGCGAACTCCCCCTCGTAGGTGAGCCAGACCGCCCGCGCCTCCTCCAGTTCCGCGAGGGCCGTGACGAGCCGGACCGGGTCCGGCTCGCGGTCGTCGGGCGCGATCCCCGCGCCGGCGCACAGGTGGTCCCAGGTCGCGCGGTGCCCGTACGGCGCGAAGCGCTCGAGGCACCTGCGCAGGTAGGTGCGGCGCTGGGTGGGGGAGCGCCGGGGATCGCGCACCTGTCTGGCGAGGCTCCGGAATCCGGCCATGGTGTGTGCCACCTCCGTCGTCGGTGTCGCATCGCTGTCGAATGGACGTAACGGACGGCGTTCCGGATCCATCCCCGGCGCGGCGAGTTCCAGCCGGGATGGCGTAGCTGAAACGTGACGCATGTTCATCTTACTGGGGGGTCATATTTCGAAGTAACCTGCGTCACACCGCGCTTCGTGAGGAGTGGTCATGCGAGCCAGATTTGGCAGGTTCAGGACAAAACTCAGAACGACCGCCGCGGCGGCGGTCCTCGCCCTGGGCGCGAGCCTCGTCGCGCCGCTGCCCATGGCGGCGCACGCCGCCCCCGTCACCGACTACTGCCAGGGGCGGTGCTCGGACATCCTGCCGCCGGGTGAGAACGGCAACGCCACCCTCGCCCAGATCCTGCTCAACCAGATCTTCGGCACCCAGCCGGAGCACGCGGAGGACCAGCTCGGGCCGTACGCGAACCTGGCCGGCGGGTACCAGAACCTCACCGACGCCACGATCAACAACTTCTTCAACGACGCCTCCTTCGGCGTCCCGTCCGGGCAGGTCGCCTCGACGACCTCGCCCCGCAGCGACGTGACGATCACCCGGGACAAGAAGACCGGGGTGCCGCACATCTCCGGCACGACCCGGTACGGGACGGAGTTCGGGGCCGGGTACGCCGCGGCGCAGGACCGGCTCTGGCTGATGGACCTGTTCCGGCACGTGGGACGCGGCCAGCTGACCTCCTTCGCCGGCGGCGCCCCCGCGAACCAGGGGCTGGAGCAGGAGTTCTGGCGCGCCGCGCCGTACACCGAGGAGGACCTGCAGGCCCAGATCGACTGGATCGCCACGCAGAACGGGGAGCGCGGCCGCCAGGCGCTGGCCGACGTCAACGCCTACGTCGACGGGATCAACGCCTACATCGCGGCCTCCGACAGCGGCCGCTACTTCCCCGGTGAGTACGTGCTGACCGGCCACAAGGACGCCATCACCAACGCCGGCACCATCGAGAGGTTCAAGTCCACCGACCTGATCGCCCTGGCGTCCGTGATCGGCGCGCTGTTCGGCACCGGAGGCGGTGGCGAGGTGACCAACGCCCTGTCCCTGCTGGCCGCCCAGCAGAAGTACGGGGTCACCGAGGGCACCAGGGTCTGGGAGTCCTTCCGCGAGCGCAACGACCCCGAGGCGGCCCTGACCGTGCACGACGGTCGGAGCTTCCCGTACGCCGTCCGGCCGGAGAACCCGCAGGGGAGGGCGCTGCCCGACACCGGGAGCGTCACGGTGGAGCCGCTGGTCTACGACCGCACCGGCAGCGCGGGCACCGCGAAGGCGTCCGCGGCCTCGAAGACCGCCACCACCGCGGCCCTGTCCGCGAACACCCGGGGCATGTCCAACGCGCTGCTGGTCAGCGGCGCGCACACCGCGAGCGGCCACCCGATCGCCGTCTTCGGCCCGCAGACCGGCTACTTCGCGCCACAGCTGCTGATGCTCCAGGAGATCCAGGGCCCCGGCATCAGCGCCCGCGGCGCCTCCTTCGCGGGTCTGAGCATGTACGTGGAGCTGGGCCGTGGCCAGGACTACGCGTGGAGCGCGACCACCTCGGCCCAGGACATCACCGACACCTACACGGTGGAGCTCTGCCAGGACGACGTCCACTACCTCTACCGCGGCACCTGCACGGCCATGGAGAAGCTGGAACGCAGTAACTCCTGGAAGCCCACGACCGCCGACGGCACCGCGGCCGGTTCCTACCGGATGCAGATCTACCGCACCGAGTACGGCCCGGTGACGCACCGCGCCACGGTCGGCGGCAAGAAGGTCGCCTACGTGTCGCTGCGCAGCTCCTACATGCACGAGGCCGACTCGGTCGTCGGCTTCCAGATGCTCAACGACCCGGCCGCCGTCACCGACGCGGCCTCCTTCCAGCAGGCCGTCCAGCACATCAACTACACCTTCAACTGGTTCTACGCCGACTCCCGGCAGGCCGCCTACTTCAACAGCGGCGCCAACCCGGTGCGGGCCGCGGACGTCGACCCGACCTTCCCGGTCCGGGCCGAACCCGCCTACGAGTGGCGCGGTTTCGACCCCGCCCACAACACCGCCGACTACACGTCCGCCTCGGAGCACCCGCAGTCCGTCGGCCAGGACTACTACGTCTCCTGGAACAACCGGCAGGCCAAGGACTACGACGCGGCCGGGTTCGGCAACGGCTCGGTGCACCGCGGCAACCTCCTGGACGACCGGGTGAAGAAGCTGGTCGCGGCGGGCGGAGTCACGCGGGCCCAGCTGACCAGGGCGATGGCCGACGCGGCCCTGACCGACCTGCGCGGCGAGGACGTGCTGCCCGACCTGCTCAAGGTGCTGCGCAGCGGCACGGTCTCCGACCCCGCGGTGTCCGCGGCCGTCACCAAGCTCTCCGACTGGGTGGCCGCCGGTGCCAAGCGCCGGGAGACCTCGCCGGGTTCGCACGCCTACGCCAACGCCGACGCGGTGCGGATCATGGACGCGTGGTGGCCGCTGCTGGTCCAGGCCGAGTTCGAACCGGGCCTGGGGAGCGAGCTGTACGCGGCGCTGACCGCCAACCTCACCGTCGACGAGGCGCCCTCGGCCGGGCACGGCCCGACCGGGTTGCACGCCGGCAGCTCCTTCCAGTACGGCTGGTGGTCCTATGTCGACAAGGACATACGGACGGTGCTCGGCGAACCCGTGCAGGGCGGCCTGGCGCGCACGTACTGCGGCGGCGGCGACCTCGCGGCCTGCCGGGACGTGCTGACCGGCACCCTCAAGCAGGCCGCCGCCAGGACCGCCGCCCAGGTGTACCCGGGTGACGAGAACTGCTCGGCCGGCGACCAGTGGTGCGCCGACACGGTCATCCACCGCACCCTCGGCGGCATCAAGCACGGCAAGATCAGCTGGCAGAACCGCCCGACCTACCAGCAGGTCGTGGAGTTCCCCGCCCACCGCTGATCCGTCGTGCACGGCCCGCGCGGGCCGGTGCCCGGCCCACGGCCTCAGGCCAGGAGTCGGCCCGCGCGCAACACGATCCGCGCCAGCTCGGGGTGGCAGATGTCGCTGTGCGCCCCGGAGGGCGGCCCCCCTCGGCGCACCACGGCCGAGGCGTCCACGCTCACGCACCCGGCCCGGGGGAACGCCCCGCGCAGCGCCTCGGCCAGCGGCACGTCCATGGTGTCGTCGACCGCCTTGATGCCGTCGTGGCCCGTGGCGCCCCAGCGGTCGCCGAGGTCGGGCCCGAACCCCCGGTCGTCACCCGCCAGCCGGGAGGCGATCGGGTACATCGTGCCGAGCGCCGTGTCGTGGCGGGAGTAGCAGGACACCACCGGGCCCGCCACCTTGAGCCGGGCGGTGCTCAACGCGCCGCCGTGGGCCCCGTCGTGGGGGAGCCGGGACGCGAACGCGTAGTGCGAGAAGGCGCCCTGGAGCAGGGTCACCGACTTCACGGCGCGTACCCCGTCGGGCAGTCCGCGCAGCGCGTAGGAGACCAGCCGGCCGCCGAAGCTGTGGCCGACCAGGTGGACGGAGAGCGAGGGGTGGGCCCGCGCGAGCCGGCCCAGGAGGGGGCCGAGGCCCCGCTCGCCCACCGTCCCGGCCCGCCGCTTCATCGCGTAGTACGTCGCCTGGCGCAGCATCTCCTTGGCGCCGTTCCACAGCCGCGTCCAGCCGCCGCCCGCCAGCGGCAGCCCGGTGCCGCCCTCCAGGGCCGCGGCGTACTCCTCGCAGGCGGCCACGGGGTCGCCGCACAGGACGGCCGGTTCGGCCCCCGGCGCCGCGTCGGAGGTGTCGTCCGCGCACAGCCCCGCCACGGCCTGCGGCGGCACCCCGGTCAGCCGCCGCACCAGGGCGGCGAACTCCGCGAACGGCTCCTCGCCGTCGGGGCGTTCCTCCAGCAGTTCGGCGATCCGGCGGATCTCGTCCTCGTGGCCGGGGAAGACCGCCACGAGCGCGTCACGGGTGGCCGCGTCGAGCGCCGGCTCGGGCCGCCGCGGTTCCGGGCCGGGCAGGAGGGCGTCGAAGTCGGGGATCGGCTCGTCGGTGAAGCGCATGGAGGGCCACAGCACGCCCACGTAGCCGATGACCGTGCCGGGCCGGGCGCGGCCGGCGAGCAGTCCGGGGACGGGGGCGAGGAAACGGTCGTACAGGCTGGTCGCTCCGGAGCGGTCGCTGTTCCAGCCGTGCGAGAAGACCAGCAGGTCGGTGACGCCCTTCGCGCCGACGCCCGCGGTGAGCCGGTCGCGCTGCGCCCGGTCGGGATCGCCGTCCGCGTCGAAGGTCAGCTCCCAGTACGGCTCGACACTCATTTCCGGCATGACCGTCCCCCTGGCTCGCCCGGACCGATGCGGTCGCATCATCCCAATCCGGCGAGGATGCGGCCATACACCGCGCGAGGGGAATTCCGGCACCGGCGCGGCGTGCCCTTCCCAAGTTCTGACCGACCGCTTAGTATGCCGAACGGAGCCGTTCCGAGTCGAAGGAGACGCGATGGAAGCGCTGCGCGATGCCCGGGTGGTGGTCACCGGTGCCGGAGGCGGGATCGGGGCGGCGCTGGCCCGGAGATTCGCGGCGCAGGGCGCGCGCGTCGTCGTCAACGACCTGAACGAGGGCGCCGCCAAGACCGTCGCGGACGAGATCGGCGGCATCTGCGTCCCCGGCGACGCCTCGGCGGTCGTCGAGCCGGCCCGCGCGGCGCTCGGCGGGGGCATCGACGTGTTCTGCGCCAACGCCGGCATCGGCGCCATGGCCGGGGCCGAGGCCGACGACGCCGTCTGGGAACGGGTCTGGGACGTCAACGTCATGGCGCACGTGCGCGCCGCCCGCGCGCTGCTCCCGGAATGGCTGGAGCGCGGCGAGGGCCGCTTCATCGCCACCGTCTCCGCCGCCGGGCTGCTGACGATGGTCGGCGACGCCCCCTACTCGGTGACCAAGCACGGTGCCCTCGCCTTCGCCGAGTGGCTCGCCGTCACCTACCGTCACCGGGGCGTGCGCGTCCACGCCGTCTGCCCGCAGGGCGTGCGCACCGACATGCTGCGCGCGGCGGGGCACACCGGCGACCTCGTGCTCGCCCCCACCGCCATCGAACCGGAGGACGTCGCCGAGGCCGTGTTCCAGGGCATCGCCGACGAGCGCTTCCTGATCCTGCCGCACCCCGAGGCGGGCGCCTACTACACCGCCCGCGCCGGGGACACCGACCGCTGGATCGACGGCATGAACCGGGTGCAGCGGAAGCTGGAGGAGGGGCGCGACGCGTGAGCCCGTACGACGGCAAGCCCTGGCTGCGGCACTTCGCCGAGGAACTGCACACCCTCCCCGACCCGCCGGTCACCCTGCTGCACGCGTTCCGCGAGGTCGTCGCCCGCGTCCCCGGCCGCACCGCGCTCGCGTACTTCGACGGCCGGCTGACCTACCGCGCGCTCGACGAACTGTCCGACGGGCTCGCCCGGCACCTGGCCGCCCGCGGCTTCGCGCGCGGCGACCGGCTGGCGATCGTCCTGCAGAACGTGCCGCAGTTCGCCGTCGCCCTGCTCGGCGCCTGGAAGGCCGGCGGTACGGTCGTGCCCGTCAACCCCATGTACAAGGAGCGCGAACTCGCCCACGTACTGGAGGACGCCGGGGTGGCCGCCCTGGTCTGCTCCGACCGTGCCTGGGACACGCACGTCCGCCGGACCGCGGCCGGTTCGCCGGTGCGGATCCCGCTGACGACCAGTGAACTCGACCTGCAGACCCGGAACGACGCGCGCGTCCTGCCGGAGCGGCGCACACCGGCGGACGACGCGGAGGACCTGCTCGCCGCCGCGCACGCGGGCACCGCGGGACCGGCGCTGCCCGACCCCGGCCTGACCGCCGGCGACATCGCGCTGATCAGCTACACCTCGGGCACCAGCGGCGTCCCCAAGGGCGCGATGAACACCCACGGCAACATCAGCTACAACGCCGACCGGCAGCGCGCGCACAGCGTCCTGCCCGACGGCGCCACGCTCTTCGCGCTCGCCCCGCTGTTCCACATCACCGGCATGGTCTGCCAGCTGGCCGCCGGCCTCGTCGCGGGCTCCACCGTGGCGCTGGCCCACCGCTTCGAGCCGGGCGTCGTCCTCGACGCGCTGCGCGAGCACCGCCCGGCGTACATGGTCGGCCCCTCCACCGCCTATATGGCGCTCATGGCCCGGCCCGACGCCACCGCCGAGGACTTCTCCTCCTTCCACCTGCTCTACTCCGGCGGCGCCCCTGTGCCGCCCGCGCTGGTCGCCGCCTTCCGCGGCCGCTTCGGCCACTACCTGCGCAACGGGTACGGCCTCACCGAGTGCACCGCGCCCTGCGCCAGCGTCCCGGCCGGTCTGGAGGCCCCGGTCGACCCGGTCTCCGGGACGCTCTCGGTCGGCGTCCCCGGCCCCGGCACGCTGGTGCGCATCATCGACGACAAGGGCGCCGACGTGCCCTTCGGCGAGCACGGCGAGATCGCCGTCCGCGGGCCCATGGTCGTGCCGGGCTACTGGAACCGGCCCGAGGCCTCGCAGGAGGCCCTGCCCGGCGGCGAGCTGCGCACCGGCGACATCGGCTTCATGGACGAGGAGGGCTGGCTCTACGTCGTCGACCGGAAGAAGGACATGATCAACGCGTCCGGCTTCAAGGTGTGGCCGCGCGAGGTCGAGGACGTCCTGTACACGCACCCCGCCGTGCGCGAGGCGGCCGTGGTCGGGGTCCCCGACGCCTACCGGGGCGAGTCGGTGAAGGCCTTCGTCAGCCTCCGCCCGGGGGCCGCGGCGGACCCGGCCGAGCTGATCGGGCACTGCAGGGAGCACCTCGCGGCGTACAAGTACCCCCGCGAGATCGAGGTCCTGCCCGAGCTGCCCAAGACGTCGAGCGGCAAGATCCTCCGCAGGGAGCTGCGCGCACGGCGGGATTGAGTCACATACCGGTCGGTATGCTGTCCGGGCGCACCGGTACGGAGAGAGGGCAGGCCATGGCACGGAGCACCACCCCACCCAAGGCGACCACGACCGCGGTCCCCCAGCGGCTGCTCGCCGAGGCCACCCGCCTCTTCGCCGAGCGCGGATACGACCGGACGTCGGTGCAGGAGATCGTCGAGGCGGCCGGCGTCACCAAGGGCGCGCTCTACCACTACTTCGGCAGCAAGGACGACCTCCTGCACGAGATCTACGGGCGCGTGCTGCGGTTGCAGATGCAGCGCCTGGAGGCGATCGCCGGCAAGGAGACGGCGCCGGTGGCGGAACGCCTGGTCGAGGCCGCCGCCGACGTCGTCGTCACCAGCATCGGCAACCTCGACGACACCAAGATCTTCTTCCGGTCGATGCACCAGCTCAGCCCGGAGAAGCAGAAGGCGGTGCGGGCCGACCGCCGCCGCTACCACGAGAAGTTCCGCGCACTGGTCGAGGAGGGGCAGCGCGAGGGCGTGTTCCGGCAGGAGGTCCGGCCGGATCTCGTCGTCGACTTCTTCTTCGGCGCCGTGCACCACCTCGGCACCTGGTACCGGGAGGACGGGCCGCTCTCCGCCGACCAGGTCGCCGCCGACTTCGCAGACATGCTGCTGCACTCCGTGCGGCAGCCCTGAACCGAACCGGGAGCAGACCGCATGAAGGCATGGCGAGTGCACGAGAACGGGGAGCCGCGCGCGGCGATGCGCCTGGACGAGGTCCCCGACCCGCAGCCGGGCCCCGGTGAACTGCTCCTGAAGGTCCGCGCGGCCAACGTCAACTTCCCCGACGCGCTGCTCTGCCGCGGGCACTACCAGGTGCGGCCGCCGCTGCCGTTCACCCCGGGCGTCGAGTTCTGCGGTGAGGTCGTCGCGGCCGGCGAGGGGGTCACCGGGCACGTCGCCGGCGACCGGGTCATCGCCCCGGCGGCGCTGCCCGGCGGTGCCTTCGCCGAACTCGCCGTCGTCCCCGCCGCGAGCGTGCTGCCCGCGCCCCCCGCGCTGGACGACGCCGAGGCCGCCGCCCTCCACATCGGCTACCAGACCGGCTGGTTCGGGCTGCACCGGCGGGCGGCGCTCCGGGCCGGCGAGACCCTGCTCGTGCACGCCGCGGCGGGCGGTGTCGGCAGCGCCGCCGTCCAGCTCGGCAAGGCGGCGGGCGCCACGGTGATCGGCGTGGTCGGCGGGCCCGAGAAGGCCAAGGCCGCCCGCGCCCTGGGCGCCGACGTCGTCGTGGACCGGACCTGCGAGGACTTCGTGGCCGTCGTCAAGGAGGCCACCGGCGGACGCGGCGCCGACGTCGTGTACGACCCGGTGGGCGGCGAGGCCTACACCCGGTCCACCAAGTGCATCGCCTTCGAGGGCCGCATCCTGGTCGTGGGCTTCACCAGCGGCACGATCCCCAGCCCCGGCCTCAACCACGCGCTGGTCAAGAACTACTCCATCGTCGGCCTGCACTGGGGCCTGTACAACGCCCACGACCCCGCCGCCGTGCGCGGCTGCCACGAGGAGCTCACCCGCCTCGCCGCCGAGGGCGCGATCAAGCCCCTCGTCAGCGAGCGCGTCGCCCTGCAGGGTGCCGCCGACGCCGTCCAGCGGGTCGCCGACGGCACGACGACCGGCCGCGTGGTGGTCCTGCCCGGCTGATCGCGCACCGCACGGAGCCGGAGTGCGCCGGGCAAACCCCGCGGTGGAGGGCCGGCAACTCCACCGCGGTGGCACCGGCGTCCGGATCCGGGTCCGCAGGCACCTCGCCCGCGGACCCGGCCCCCGCGGAGCGGGTCCTCGCCCCCCAAGTCACATGACGCGGGTCGGCGCGCGGACGGACCGAGGTGGGGGATCGGCCCCGAGGGCGTGCCGCCCGCGTGTACGGCGGCGGGCACGAGCCCGGTTGCGCGGAATCCGCACCGCGCGGGCAACCGATGCCGGGCACCGCGACGGACCACCTTGGCGACGCCCGCTGACCGGTGGCGTCCGCCCGCGCACCGGCCGCGCATGGGGGCGGCTCCCCCGGGCTCCCCCGGGGGGAGGAGCCCGGGGGAGCCGCCGTCCTTCGTGCCGGGTCAGGCGTTCTCGGCATACCGCCTCAGTTCACGGCGGGCCAGGGAGCGCTTGTGGACCTCGTCGGGGCCGTCGGCCAGCCGCAGGGTGCGGGCCGCCGCGTACAGCTCGGCCAGCGGGAAGTCCTGGCTGACGCCGCCCGCGCCGTGCAGCTGGATGGCGCGGTCGAGGATCAGCCCGACCTTCTCCGGGGTGGCGATCTTGATGGCCTGGATCTCGGTGTGGGCGCCCCGGTTGCCGACGGTGTCCATCAGCCAGGCGGTCTTGAGCACCAGCAGCCGCAGCTGCTCGATGTCCACCCGGGCCTCGGCGATCCACTCCTGGACGACCCCCTGCGCCGCCAGCGGCCTGCCGAAGGCGACACGTCCCGTGGCACGCCGGCACATCAGCTCCACCGCCCGCTCGGCCATGCCGATCAGCCGCATGCAGTGGTGGATGCGGCCCGGGCCCAGCCGCGCCTGGGCGATGGCGAAGCCGCCGCCCTCCTCGCCGATCAGGTTCTCCGCGGGGACGCGCACGTCGTGGAAGGCGACCTCCGCGTGGCCGCCGTGGTCGCCGTCGTCGTAGCCGAACACCCGCATGCCGCGGCGCACTTCGAGGCCGGGGGTGTCGCGCGGCACCAGGACCATGCTCTGCTGGCGGTGCCGGTCCGCGGCCGGGTCGGTCTTGCCCATGACGATGAAGATCCGGCACCGCGGGTTCATCGCGCCGGAGATGTACCACTTGCGGCCGTTGATGACGTACTCGTCGCCGACCCGCTCGATCCGCGTCTCGATGTTGGTGGCGTCGGAGGAGGCGACGTCGGGCTCGGTCATCGCGAAGGCCGAGCGGATCTCGCCCGCGAGCAGCGGCTCCAGCCAGCTCTTGCGCTGCTCCTCGCTGCCGAACTCGCTCAGCACCTCCATGTTGCCGGTGTCCGGCGCGGCGCAGTTGAGGGCCGGCGGGGCGAGGTGCGGGCTGCGGCCGGTGATCTCGGCCAGCGGCGCGTACTGGAGGTTGGTGAGCCCGGCGCCGCGCTCGCCGGGGAGGAAGAGGTTCCACAGCCCGCGCTCGCGCGCCGTGGCCTTCAGCTCCTCCACGACCGGCGGCGCCGACCACACGGCCTCGCCCTCGGCCTCCTCGCGCTGCCGGTGGAAGACCGGTTCCGCCGGGTACACGTGCTCGTCCATGAACGCGAGCAGCCGCTCGCGCAGTTCCTCGGTCCTGGCGTCGTACGCGAAATCCATGGCTCAGCCTTCCTGAAGCTTGCGCAGGCCGTTGTCGATGAAGGCCGGGACCAGGGCGCCGATCCGGTCGAAGCCGGCGCCGAGGGTCTGGCCGAGGGTGTAGCGGTAGTGGATGCCCTCGAGGATCACCGCGAGCTTGAAGTAGGCGAAGGCGGTGTACCAGGCGACCGAGGACACGTCCCGGCCGGAGCCGGCCGCGTAGCGCTCGACCAGCTCGGCGGGGGAGGGGTGGCCGGGCGCGCCACCGGTGACGGAGACCGGGGTGCCCGGGGTGGGGCGCAGCTCGCTGTACATGAGCAGCAGCCCGAGGTCGGTGAGCGGGTCGCCGAGGGTGGACATCTCCCAGTCGAGGATGGCCCGGACGGTGTCGTCGGCGCCGATCAGGACATTGTCGAGCCGGTAGTCGCCGTGCACGACCGCCGCCGGCGCGGAGGCGGGCAGGCGCGTGCCGAGCAGCGCCGCGAGTTCGTCGATGCCCGCCAGCTCGCGGCTGCGTGAGGCGTCGAGCTGCTTGCCCCAGCGGCGCAGCTGCCGCTCCAGGAAGCCCTCGGGCCTGCCGAAGTCGTCCAGTCCCACCGCGCGCGGCTCCACGGCGTGCAGCGCCACCAGGGTGTCCACCAGCCGCAGCACGATGTCCCGGGTGCGCTCCGGCCCGAGCGCCGCGAGCTGTCCCTCGGTGCGGTAGGGCGTGCCCTCGACGAAGTCCATGACGTAGAAGGGCGCGCCGACGACCTCGGGGTCCTCGCAGAGGAGCACCGCCCCCGGGACGGGGACGGGGGTGTCGCGCAGGGCGCTGATGACCCGGTGCTCGCGGGTCATGTCGTGCGCCGTCGCCAGGACGTGGCCGAGCGGGGGGCGCCGGACGACCCAGCGGGAGACGCCGTCGGTCACCGCGTAGGTCAGGTTCGACCGGCCGCCCTCGATGAGCTCGCCGTCGAGCGCGCCCGCCACCAGCCCGGGCCGCTCGGCGTCGAGGTGCCGCCGCAGCCGCTCCAGGTCGAGTCCCGGTGGGTTCTCCGTCCCGCTCATCGTTGCTCCTCGCCACTGCCAAAGCTGTCCCGGCTATCATGCCGACCAGTCGGTATGTCGTCCAGTCCGCCGCCCCGTCCGCCTCGAAAACCAGGTGCCCACGGTTCCCGGCGCTGCGAGACTGACGCCATGATCCCGCCCGCCGCCCTCGACTCGCTGTACGGACTGGCCCATGGCGACGCCTTCGGCGACCGCTGGTTCTTCGTCCCGCGCGAGGAGCGGGAGGGCGGCATCGCGCGGCGGATCACCCCCGAGGACGTTCCCTGGTACTGGACCGACGACACCGCCCAGGCCCTGGCGCTGTTCGGGCACCTCGAGGCGCACGGCGGAACCGTCGGGCAGGACGCCCTCGCGGCCGGTCTCGCCGCGGCGTACGCCGCCGACCCGTACCGCAAGTACGGCCCCTCCATGCACGACGTCCTGCGCCGCATCGGCGCCGGGGAGCCCTGGGCGGACGTCGTGGGCGGGCAGTTCGGCGGGCAGGGCTCGTACGGCAACGGAGCCGCGATGCGGGTCGCCCCGCTGGGCGCGTGGCTCGCCGCCGACCTGGAGGGTGCCGCCCGCGCCGCCGCCGCGCAGGCGGCCGTGTCCCACCACCACCCCGAGGCCGCCGCCGGAGCCGTCGCCGTGGCGCTCGCCGCCCGCAGCCGCGGCGGCCCGGCCCCGCAGGACCTGCTGACGGCGGTGGCCGAGCGGCTCCCCGAGAGCGACGTGCGCTCCGGTCTGCGCACCGCGGGCCGCTTCCCCGAGGGCACCTCGGTGCGGCACGCGGCCGAGGTCCTGGGCTCCGGTTACGGGGTCTCGGCGCCGGACACCGTCCCCTTCGCGCTGTGGTGCGCAGCACGGTACCTGGACGACCTGGAGGGCGGCCTGTGGCACACCGTCGCCGGGCTCGGCGACATGGACACCACCTGTGCCATCGCCGGCGGGGTCATCGCCGCCCGCACGGGGGTCGCCTCGCTGCCGCCCGTCTGGCGTGCGGCGTTGGAGCCGCTGCCGGACTGGGTCCCGGCGTCGTCTGGCGGACCGGCGTAGCGCCGCCGACCTGCGCGTTCTTGACGGGCATCCGGACGCCGCCTAGGGTCGCGTTCTGGTGGACGTATGAGATTCACATATGTGAACGTGATGAACGCGAGGGGTGGCGTGCAGTGGCACAGCACAGGGATCTGACGATCACCGGGGTACGTCTCACCCCCGTCCTCATCTCCGACCCGCCGCTGCTCAACACCCAAGGCGTGCACCAGCCCTACACCCCGCGCCTGATCGTCGAGGTGACCACCGCGGGCGGCGTGAGCGGCGTCGGGGAGACCTACGGCGACACCCGCTACCTCGAACCCGCCCGGCAACTGGCGGATGCCCTGCCGGGCTGCCGCGTCGACGACCTCAACAACCTGCCGTCGCTCGCGGCGCTGGTGTGCGCGCCCCCCGAGGGGATCTCCGACGCGGTGGACGCCGGCGGGCTGCGCGGTGTCCAGACCGCCGACAAACTGCTGCTCTCGGTGGTCTCCGCCTTCGAGGTGGCCTGCCTGGACGCCCTCGGCAAGGTGCTGGGGCTGCCGGTGCACGCCCTGCTCGGCGGGAAGGTCCGCGACACCGTCGACTACAGCGCCTACCTCTTCTACCGCTGGGCCGGACACCCCGGCGGCCAGGGCGAGAAGGACGACTGGGACGCCGCGCTGGACCCGGCCGGGGTGGTGGCGCAGGCCCGCAGGCTGGTGCGCGAGCACGGCTTCACCTCGTTCAAGCTGAAGGGCGGGGTGTTCGCGCCGGAGGAGGAGATCGCCGCCGTACGGGCCCTGGCGGAGGCGTTCCCCGAGCAGCCGCTGCGGCTGGACCCCAACGGCGCCTGGTCGGTGGAGACCTCGCTGCACGTGGCGCGGGAGCTCGGCGACGTCCTGGAGTACCTGGAGGACCCGGCCACGGGCACCGCCCTGATGGCCGAGGTGTCCGCAGGCACCGACGTGCCGCTCGCCACCAACATGTGCGTGACGACCTTCCCCGAGATCGCCGAGGCCTTCGCCAAGGACGCGGTCCAGATCGTGCTCTCCGACCACCACTACTGGGGCGGGCTGCGCAACACCCGCGAACTGGCCGCCATCTGCCGCACCTTCGGGGTCGGCCTGTCGATGCACTCCAACACCCACCTGGGCATCAGCCTGGCCGCCATGACCCACGTCGCCGCCACCGTGCCCGGGCTGCACCACGCCTGCGACTCGCACTACCCCTGGCAGACCGAGGACGTCATCACCCGCCGCCACGAGTTCCGCGGCGGCCGGCTGCCCGTCTCCGACGCCCCCGGCCTCGGGGTGGAAGTGGACCGTACGGCCCTGGACGCCCTGCACCGGCGCTGGCTGGACGACGACGGCACCTTCCACGAGCGCGACGACGCCGCCGCCATGCGCAAGGCCGAGCCCGGCTGGGTCGCCCGCCGCTGGTGACCGGGGCGGGCCTCAGGCCAGGCACTCCGGGATCCGGCCGCCGTTCAGCACGGCCATGTCGGTGATCACGGGCATCAGGTCCAGCGGCGAGCCGAGCGGCAGGCCGTCCAGCTCCGCGTACGCGCGGTGCAGGTTGGCGACCAGCCGCTCCGGCTCGCGCAGCGTCGCGAACTCGCCGAGGTCGGCCGCCCGCGCGACCTCCATCGGCGTCCGTCCCGCCTTGTGGCCCTCGGCCGCCAGCTCGCCCACGAAGCGCAGGTAGCCCTCGACGGTGGCGTAGACAGAGGGGTCGCAGATGCCGCCGTGCCCCGGCACCACGACCTCGGCGTCGAGCGAGCGCAGCACCTCCAGGGCACGCAGCGAGCCCTCCAGCGAGCCCATGGGGACGAACGGCGCGCCGCCGTTGAAGACCAGGTCGCCGGTGAAGACGACCTTGCGCCCCGGGAGCCACACGATCGTGTCGCCGAGGGTGTGGGCCACCCCGGGGTGCAGGAGCTGGACCTCCTCCTCGCCGACGTAGAGGGTCAGCCGGTCCTCGTAGGTGACCGTCGCCGGGAGCACCGGCACCTCGCCGTACTCCACGTCCGGCCAGATCGCGTGGAGCTGGTGCCCGGCCGCGACCTGCTCGGTGACGCACGCGGAGTGCCCGACGATCCGGGCCCCCTCCGCGAACACGGCGTTGCCGTAGGTGTGGTCACCGTGGTGGTGGGTGTTGACCACGTGCGCGGGCATCGGCGCGCCGGAGGCGAGGAGGGCCTCGCGCAGCAGCAGGGCCCGGCGCTCGGTGGCGGCGGTGTCGACCAGCAGCGTCGTGTGCCCGTCGGTCACCCAGCCCGCGTTGTTGAGGCACCAGCCCCCGTCCGGCTGGACGTAGGCGTGGACCCCGGGAGCGACCTCCACGGTGAACGGGTGCTCGGTGTGCAGCTGTGACATTTTGACGCCCTTCCCTGGTCAGACGCATGGAACGTATCAGGGAAGGGCGTCCGGACGGCGACGCGGGGGCGTCGCCTACAAGACGAGCGAGAGCAGCAGGACGAAGACGATGCCGACGACGGAGATCACGGTCTCCATGGCGGACCAGGACTTCAGGGTCTGCGGGACGTTCATCCCGAAGTACTCCTTCACCAGCCAGAAGCCCGCGTCGTTGACGTGCGAGAAGAACAGCGAGCCGGCGCCGACGGCGAGCACCAGCAGTGCGGCGTGCGTCGAGGTCATGCCTTCGGCCAGCGGCGCGACCAGACCCGCGGCGGAGATGGTGGCCACGGTGGCGGAGCCGGTGGCGACCCGGATCAGGACGGCGATCAGCCAGGCCAGCAGCAGCGGCGAGATGTTCCAGCCGTCCGACCAGTTCAGGATCATGTTGCCGATGCCGGCGTCGATGAGGGTCTGCTTGAAGCCGCCGCCCGCGCCGACGATCAGCAGGATGCCGGCGATCGGGCCGAGCGACTTCTCCACCGTCGTGGAGATCCGCTCCTTGGTGAAGCCGGCCGCCCGGCCCAGGGTGAACATGCCCAGGACCACGGCGGACAGCAGGGCGATCAGCGGCGAGCCGATGACGTCGAAGACCCGGAAGACCAGGCTGCCCTGGTCGTCGACGAGGACGTCCACCAGCGCCTTGCCGAGCATCAGCACCACCGGCAGCAGCATCGTGGCCACGGTGGCGGCGAAGCCCGGACGCTTGTCCAGGTCGTCCGAGGCCCGGGTGGGGGTGAGGTGCTCGGGCGGGGTGACCTTCACCCAGCGGTCGGCGAACCGCCCGAAGAGCGGCCCGGCTATCGCGACGGTGGGCAGCGCGACGAGCACGCCGAGCGCGAGGGTGGTGCCGAGGTCGGCGTGGATGGAGTCGATCGCGGCGAGCGGGCCGGGGTGCGGCGGCACCAGTCCGTGCATCACGGACAGACCCGCCAGTGCCGGGACGCCGATCCGGATCAGGGAGTGGTTGCCGCGCCGGGCCACCAGCAGCACGACCGGGATCAGCAGCACGATGCCGACCTCGAAGAAGAGCGGCAGCCCGATCAGGCCGGCGATCAGCGCCATCGCCCACGGCAGCCGCCGTTCGCCGGTCCTGGCGAGGATCGTGTCGACGATCTGGTCGGCGCCGCCGGAGTCGGCGAGCAGCTTGCCGAGGATCGCGCCGAGCGCGATGAGGACGCCCACGCCGGCGACGGTCGTGCCGAGGCCGGTGGTGAAGCTGGTGATGGTCTTGGCGAGGGGGGCGCCCGCGACGGCACCGAGGACACCGGTGCCGATGGTGAGGGCGAGGAAGGCGTGCATCTTCCAGCGGGTGATCAGCAGGACGATCACCGCGATGCCGGCGAGCGCGGCGAGGGCGAGCTGGGTGTCGCCCGCGCTGGTGATCGGCTCCGTCGCCGCCGGCGCCGCGGCCAGCAACTCGGCGCTGAGTGCAGACACGTTCTACTCCGTGGGGGGAGAGGGGGTGGGGGGAAGGGAAGAACGGG
>NZ_JARAVK010000198.1:0-17168 GCF_033792765.1 Streptomyces sp. PA03-6a
GTTTTTTTGTTAAGGTAGAAAGCGGATTACTGATGGGTGAATGGTCACCGGGGCTTGGAACTGTGTATGACGACGCGGCCTAGGGGCCGGGCTCACCCAGACGGCGCAGCACCGTGGCCCAGTCGGGGGCGGGTGGCGGCAGGCGCAGGGAACCCACCGAGGCGTCCTTGAAGCCGCTGGACGTCGACACGCACACCACCGGGCCCTCGAAGCGGTCCGCGCCGTACTGGCGGAGCCCGGCCAGCCCGGCCGCGGCGGACAGCTCCGTCCACAGGCCCGCGCGGGCCAGCTCGGCGCGCGCCGCGGCCAGTTCGGCGTCGGTGACGAGCAGGGCCTCGCCGCCGCTGTCGCGTATCGCCGGGACCCCGCGGTAACTCCCCACCTGGCAGGCGATGGAGTAGGCGGCCGTCGGGGCGACCGGCACGGTGACCGCGGGCAGCCCCCGGCGGATGGCGGCGGCGAGCGGGCCGCCCGCGGCGGGCTCGCAGCTGAACAGGCGCGGGACGGCGGAGGTGAGGCCGAGGCGGCGGAGTTCGGCGAAGCCCTTGGCGATGCCGAAGAGCAGCTCCCCGTAGCCGGTGGGGACGAACACCGCCGCGGGGACGCCGACGTCGCCGAAGACCTCGTACGCGACGGTCTTGTAGCCCTCCGCGCCGAAGGGGTGCCCGGTGTGCGTGGGGGTGAGGTTGCTCACCGGGTGGAGGCCGTACTCCTGGCTGATGCGGCGGACCAGCGGCCAGCGCGCCTCCACGGGCACGGGCAGCACCTCGGCGCCGTAGGCGTGCAGGAAGGAGACGACCGCGGGGGGTGCCTGCGGGGAGGTGAGGACGACGCAGCGCAGTCCGGCCCGGGCGGCGTACGCGGCGGCGGAGGCACCGTGGTTGCCGGAGGAGGCGACGACGACGCCGGGCGCGCCGCAGGCGAGGGCCGCGCTGACCGTGCAGCGGTTGAGGCGGTCCTTGTGGCTCCAGGTCGGATTGCGCGACTCGTCCTTGACCAGGACGCCGCCGCCCAGGTCGATCAGTGGGGTGCCGCCCTCGCCCAGTCCCGGCGCCGGGAGCGGCGGCAGCAGGGGTGCCCAGCGGTCCAGGCCGTGCCGGGCGGTGGCGCCCGGGGCGCCCGCGGCGCCGAACAGGCCGTGCGGGACGCGGTCGTAGGCGTAGTCGACCTCGACGGGGTAGGAGACGGTGTCCGTGCTGGTCCGCGGGCAGCCTTCCGTCAGCGGCGGCCACAGGGGGTAGCCGACGGCGGGGTCACCGAGCGAACGCTGGCCGACGGCCAGGGAGTCCGTTGCCACGGGTCCGAGCGTAGTGGCCCCGGGCCCGGGGCCCACCTGGCACTTCACGTAGAGTGCGGCTGCTGTGCCCGACCGTTCCCGCCGACCTCCGAGGTGACCGTGATGGACGACGACGCGTCCGCCCCCGTGGCCGTCGTCGGGATCGGCGCCGACGGCTGGCCCGGTTTGCCCGCGACGTCCCGGGAGGCGCTCACCGGGGCCGGGGTCGTCCTCGGTGGTCCGCGCCAGCTGGAGCTGCTGCCCCCCGAGGTGACCGCCGAGCGGGTCGCGTGGCCGTCGCCGCTGCGGCCGGCCGTGCCGGGGCTGATCGCCGCGCACGCGGGGCGGCGGATCGCGGTGCTGGCCAGCGGTGACCCCATGTTCCACGGCATCGGCCGGACCCTCACCGAAGTGCTGGGAGCGGACCGCCTGCGGGTGCTGCCCCACCCCTCCTCGGTGTCGTACGCCTGCGCGCGGCTCGGCTGGGCGGTGGAGGACACCGACGTGGTGAGCCTGGTCGGGCGGCCACCGGCCACGCTGGCGGGCGCGCTGTACGACGGACGCCGGGTGCTGGTGCTGAGCCGGGACGCGGGCACCCCGGCCGCGGTGGCCGGGCTGCTGCGCGAACGGGGCTACGGTGCCAGCCGGTTGCGGGTGCTGGAGCAGCTGGGTTCGCCCCGCGAACGGATCCTGGACGGCACCGCCGTCAACTGGCCGCACCCGGCCGGCGATCCGCTGAACGTCGTCGCGGTCGAGTGCGCCGCGGAGCCGGCGGCGGCACCACGGCTGGGCCTGGTGCCCGGGCTGCCCGACAGCGCGTACGAGCACGACGGGCAGCTCACCAAGCGCCACGTACGGGCCGCGACCCTGGCCGTGCTCGCGCCCGCGCCCGGCGAGCTGCTGTGGGACGTGGGCGGCGGCTCGGGTTCGATCGCCGTCGAGTGGATGCGGGCGCACCGCACCTGCCGCGCGGTCACCGTGGAACGTGACGCCGTCCGCGCGGAGCGCATCGCCCGGAACGTGGCCGCGCTCGGCGTCCCGGCACTGCGGGTGGTGACCGGCGCCGCCCCGGCCGCGCTGGACGGACTGCCCGTCCCCGACGCCGTCTTCGTCGGCGGCGGGCTCACCGCGCCCGGCCTCCTGGAGGCCTGCTGGGCGGCCCTGCGGCCGGGCGGGCGGCTGGTCGCCAACACCGTCACCCTGGAGTCCGAGACCCTGCTCGCGCGGTGGTACGCCCGGCACGGGGGCGAACTCGTCCGGCTCGCCGTCGCGCACGCCGCCCCGGTCGGCGGCTTCACGGGCTGGCGCCAGGCCATGCCCGTCACCCAGTGGTCCGCCGTCAAACCCGCGGGAGTGCAGCCATGACCGTCCACTTCATCGGCGCCGGACCCGGCGCCGCCGACCTGATCACCCTGCGCGGCCTGCGGATCCTGGCGGCCAGCAAGGTGTGCCTCTACGCCGGGAGCCTCGTCCCCCGCGAACTGCTCGCCGAGTGCCCGCAGGACGCCCGGCTCGTGGACACGGCCCAGCTCACCCTCGACCAGATCACGCAGGAGCTGGTCCGCGCCCACGAGGAGGGCCACGACGTGGCCCGCCTGCACTCCGGCGACCCCTCCGTGTTCAGCGCCGTCGCCGAGCAGATGCGCCGCCTCGACGCGGCCGGCGTCCCGTACGACGTCGTCCCCGGCGTCCCCGCCTTCGCGGCGGCCGCCGCGGCCCTCAAGCGGGAGCTGACGGTGCCGACCGTCGGCCAGACCGTCATCCTCACCCGCATCGCGCAGCAGGCCACGCCGATGCCGCAGGGGGAGGACCTGGCGACGCTGGGCCGCAGCGGCGCGCTGATCGTGCTGCACCTGGCGGCCCGCTACGTCGACCGCGTCGTGGCCGAACTCACCCCGCACTACGGGGCCGACTGCCCGGCGGCCGTCGTCGCGATGGCCTCGCGTCCCGACGAACTGGTGCTGCGCGGGACGCTCGACGACATCGCGGGGCAGGTCAAGGCGGCCGGTGTGGTCCGCACGGCGGTCATCATCGTCGGCCGCACGCTGGGCGCGGAGCAGTTCCGCGACAGCCACCTGTACTCGGCCGAGCGCGTCCACCGGCACGCGGCGGACTGCGGCGCCTCCTCCTAGGGTTCGGGCCAGGGGCCTCAGCCGAGGTCGTAGTCGAACCAGATCCGGTGGGTGCCGTCCTCGTCGACCGCGAGGCCGCCGGTGCCGGTGATGCCGGTCAGTGCGGCGGTGCCGCTCGTGGGGACGATGACGAAGAACTCGGCGGCGCGGTTGCTTCCGGAGGTCGTCGCCGAGTGCGCGAAGTTGAAGGTGCCCTCGCGGTCGTTCAGCGTCCCCTCGAAGGACTCCATCGCCACGTACGTCCCGATGCCGCTCGCCTGGTCGTAGGCGGCGGTGAACAGGGTCGACGAGCGGCCGGTGACCTCGCCCTCGAAGGTCTTCCCGATCGTGGCGACCCCGACCGGGGTCCCGGTGGTCACGGCCGGCTCCGGCACGAGTTCGGTCGGCACGAATGCCGTGACGGTGAACGTTCCCGCGGCTCTCATGCGTCGAGCCTAGCGACGGGGCCGGCCCCGCGCGGCGGGTCAGCCGGCGCGGCCGACGATCGTCCCGGCGCGGTCGACGCAGATGACGTCGACGGCGACGGGGGCCTCGCGCAGGACACCGACGGCGGTGCGGCGGGCGGCCTCGGCGACCAGGTCGCCGAGGGGGACGCCGTGGGCGAGGCAGGACTGGACGGCCTGGAGGCCGGTGTTGGCGGTGGCGACGGCCTCCGCCAGGGCCTCGTCGGCGCCGCCGCGGCGGGCGAGGTCCGCGAGGAAGGCCTTGTCGACCTGGGAGCGGGAGGAGTGCAGGTCGAGGTGCCCGGCGGCCAGCTTGGACAGCTTGGCGAAGCCGCCCGCGATGGTCAGCCGCGGCACCGGGTGGCGGCGCAGGTACTTCAGCACGGCGCCCGCGAAGTCCCCCATGTCCAGCAGCGCGTCCTCGGGCAGCCCGTGCACGGCGACGGCGACCTTCTCCGACGTCGACCCCGTGCAGCCCGCGACGTGGGTGCGGCCCGCCGCCCGTGCCACGTCCACACCGCGCCGGATGCTGTCGATCCACGCCGAGCAGGAGTAGGGCACGACGATGCCGGTGGTGCCGAGCACCGACAGCCCGCCGAGGATGCCGAGCCGGGGGTTCCACGTGCTGCGCGCCAGCTCCTCGCCGTCGTCGATGGAGACGGTGATCTCGGCGTCGCAGGCGGCGCCGTGGCGGGCCGCGACCTCGGCGAGGTGGTCGCGCATCATCGTGCGCGGGACGGGGTTGACGGCGGGCTCGCCGACGGCGAGCGGGAGCCCGGGACGGGTGACGGTGCCGACGCCGGGGCCGGCACGGAAGACGACCCCGCTGCCGGGGGCGCCGTGGCGCACGGTGGCCCGGACGAGCGCGCCGTGGGTGACGTCGGGGTCGTCCCCGGCGTCCTTGACGACGCCCGCGGTGGCCCAGCCGGGGCCGCGCTCCTCCACCGCCAGGGCGAAGGCGGGGCGCTGCCCCTTCGGCAGGGTGATCGTCACCGGGTCGGGGAACTCGCCGCCCAGCAGGGCGGTGTACGCGGCGGTGGCGGCCGCCGTCGCGCAGGCACCGGTGGTCCAGCCGTGCCGCAGCCCGGTCCGCTCCAGCTGGGCGCTCCGGCCGCCGCTCACGGCGCACCGTAGGGTGCGGGGGTGACCGGCAGACTGCAGCACGTCCTCGTCCTGGGCGGCACCACGGAGGGACGCCGCCTCGCGGAGGCGCTGGCCGCCGAGCCGGCGGCGTGGCGGGTCACCAGCTCGCTCGCGGGGCGGGTGGAGCGGCCGCGGCTGCCGCCGGGCGCGGTGCGCACCGGCGGCTTCGGGGGCCCGGCGGGGCTCGCGGCGTGGCTGCGCGCGCACGCGGTCGACGTGGTCATCGACGCCACCCATCCTTTCGCCGGGACGATGTCCTTCAACGCCGCCGAGGCGGCCTCGGCCACCCATGTTCCCCTGCTCGCGCTGCGGCGCCCCGGGTGGGTCGCCGGTCCCGGCGACCGCCGGCACCCGGTGGCCTCACTGGCGGAGGCGGCCCGGGTGCTGCCGGAGCTCGGCCGGCGGGTCTTCCTCACCACGGGCCGCACGGGGCTGGCGGCCTTCGCGGGGGTCACGGACCTGTGGTTCCTGGTGCGTTCGGTGGACGCCCCGCAGCCGCCGCACCCGCCGCGGATGGAGGTGCTGCTGGAGCGGGGCCCGTTCACCCTGGACGGGGAGCTGGAGCTGATGCGCCGGCACCGCGTCGACGTGCTGGTCACCAAGGACAGCGGCGGCACCGCCACCGCGCCCAAGTTCGCGGCCGCCCGCGAACTGGGCCTGCCCGTGGTCGTCGTGGAGCGCCCGCCGGTCCCGGCGGGCGTCCCCGTCGTCCCGGACGTGCCGGGCGCGCTGGAGTGGCTCCGCGCGCACGGCCTGAACGGGGGCCCTGGGCGTCAGGCCGGGTAGCGCCGCGGCGTCCACACCACCGTGGTGCCGTCGCCGCGCCGCACCGCCCTCGTCTGCGACGAGCCGACGAGCAGCACGCACCGCATGTCGACGGTCGCCGGGTCCAGGTCCTCCAGCGTCGTGACCCGTACGGCCTGCTCGGGTCCGCCGACGTCCCGGGCGACGACCACGGGCGTCCCCGGCACACGGCCCTCCCGGAGCACCTTCAGCGCGGTCTCCAGTTGCGTCCTGCGGCTGCGGGACGCCGGGTTGTACAGGGCGAGCACGAGGTCGGCGGCCGTGGCGGCGCGCAGCCGTTCCTCGACGACCGTCCACGGCTTGAGCCGGTCCGACAGCGACACGACCGCGTAGTCGTGACCGAGGGGCGCGCCCGCGAGCGCCGCCGCCGACTGGGCGGCGGTGATGCCGGGCACGACCCGTACGCGGACACCGAGGTAGGGCTCGGCGGAGGCGGCCTCCAGCACGGCCGTGGCCATGGCGAAGACGCCCGGGTCGCCCGAGGACACCACGGCGACCCTCCGCCCGCGCCGGGCGAGGTCGAGGGCGAACTCGGCGCGTTCGGCCTCGACGCGGTTGTCGGAGGCGTGCCGCGACTGCCCGGGGCGGACCGGGACGCGCTCCATGTAGGTGGTGTAGCCGACGAGTTCGTCCGCCCCGGCGAGGGCGGACCTCGCCTCCGGCGTGAGCCACATCGGCCCGGCCGGGCCGAGGCCGACGACCACGACCTCGCCGTCCGCCGGGGACGGGTCCGGGGCGGGCCGTTCGTCGACGCGGCTGGGCAGCACGGCGACGGCGAAGTAGGGCACCGACTCCGGGTCGACGTCGGCCAGCATCTCCCGGCGCTCGGCGTCCATCGTGGCCCGCTCGACGTAGTGCGCGTCCGCCAGGCGTCCGGCGGTCTCCAGGGCCCGGCGCACGGCGGGGAAGGTGCGGCCGAGCTTCATCACGGCCGCCGCGTCGGCGGTCGACAGCCTGGCCGCCAGCTCCTCCTCCGGCAGCGTGCCGGGCAGGATCGTCAGGACCTCCTCGCCCTCCACCAGGGGCCGCCCGATGCGTGCGGCGGCGGCGCTGACGGAGGTGACGCCGGGGATCACCTCGGCCGGGTAGCGGTCGGCGAGCCGCTTGTGCATGTGCATGTACGAGCCGTAGAAGAGCGGGTCGCCCTCCGCGAGCACGGCGACGGTGCGCCCGGCGTCCAGGTGCGCGGCGAGCAGCTCGGCCGACTCGGCGTAGAAGTCGTCCAGCGCGCCCCGGTAGCCGCCGGGGTGGTCGGTGGTCTCCGTCGTGATGGGGTACATCAGCCGCTCCTCGATCTGCTCGGGGCGGATGTGCGCCGCGGCGATGGAGCGGGCGATGCTGCGGCCGTGCCGGGCGCAGTGGTAGGCGATGACGTCGGCGGAGCGGATGACCTCCACGGCCCGCACGGTCATCAGGGAGGGGTCGCCGGGGCCGAGGCCCACTCCGTAGAGACGGCCGGTGGTCATACGATTTCGCTTTCGGTCGCAATGGCGTTGAGGGCGGCGGCCGCCAGGGCGCTGCCGCCGCGCCGGCCCCGCACCACCAGGTGCTCCAGGCGCGAGGGGTGCGCGGCCAGGGCGTCCTTGGACTCGGCGGCGCCGACGAAGCCGACGGGCACGCCGATGACCGCCGCGGGGCGCGGTGCGCCCGCCTCGATCATCTCCAGCAGCCGGAACAGGGAGGTCGGGGCGTTGCCGACGGCGATGACGGCGCCCTCCAGCCGGTCCCGCCACAGTTCCATCGCGGCGGCGCTGCGCGTGGTGCCGAGTTCGGCGGCGAGCGCCGGGACGGCGGGGTCGGAGAGGGTGCAGACCACCTCGTTGTCCGCGGGCAGCCGCTTGCGGGTCACGCCGCTGGCGACCATCTGCACGTCGCAGAGGATCGGTGCGCCGGCGCGCAGCGCGGCGCGCGCGTCCGCGACCACCGAGGGGCTGTAGGCCAGGTCCCGTACGAGGTCGGTCATGCCGCAGGCGTGGATCATGCGGACGGCGACCTGCGCCACGTCCGGTGGCAGGCCGTCGAGTTCCGCCTCGGCGCGGATGATGGCAAAGGACTGACGGTAGATCTCCGGTCCGTCCTTCTCGTACGCGATCACGTCGTCCTCGGGGGTGGTGGGGTGCTGGTGCTGGTGCGGCGGGCGGTGTGCAGGGCGGCGGGCAGGTCCGCGGTGACGTCGGCGGGTTCGGCGGGTTCAGCTCGGACGGCGCCGGCCACGGCGACGCGGTAGCGGCCGTCGGCGCCGGCGACCACGTCGACCCACGAGCCGTCCGGGTGGCCGCAGCGGCGTTCGCAGCCGGAGAAGTGCACGGGCAGCAGGCGGTGTCCGGGTTCGGGGGCGGCGTCGCGCAGCGCGGCCCCGGCGTCGGCGCGTACGTCCGCCAGCGACTTGGCGCACCCGGGCCGTCCGGCGCAGGCGGTCACCCCGCGCCACGGGGAGTCCTCGCCGGTCAGGAACCCGGCCGCGGCGAGGCGTTCCAGCGCCTCGGGGGCCGTGTCCGCCGGGAGTCCCGGGAGGACGGCGCCGCGCCAGGGCGTGATCCGCAACTCGCCTTCGCCGGAACGTGCCGTCTCCGCGAGGAGCCGCCAGGCCCCGGTGGTGAGGCGGCCCAGGCGTACGCCCACGGACAGCGCGCAGGAGGTTCCGTCCGGGTGCGGGACGGGACCGAGCCGGGGCGGGCCGCCCACGGTCGCGTTCGAGGGACCTGCGGGAGGGGCGCCCGCCGCGTGCAGCAGCACGGCGAGGGCGGCGCCGTCCGGGTCGATGTCGGTGACGCGCCAGGCACGGGCGCCGCGTTCGGCGGCGAGGGTGAGGAAGGTCTCCGCGGCGCGCACCGCCCAGCGCGGCGCGTCGCCGGCCGGTACCTCCGCGACGGGCCGTCCGGCGATGCGGAGTTCGGCCGTGGCGGTGCCGGACCGCGCGATCAATGTCACATCGGCGCCGAGCGCGGGGGTGTCACCGCGGCCGTCGTCGAGGGCGAAGAGGAAGCGGCCGGAGAGCCCCGCGGCGGCCGGTGAGGCGCACAGCAGGGCGTCCAACTCGCGTATCCAGCCCCGCAGGTCGCCGTGGCCGCGGCCGTCGAGCCCGGCGAGCGGTGAGGCGACGACGTTGCGGGCCCGTTCGTGGGCCCACGAGGGCAGCAGTCCCGCCGCGCCGAGCAGCGCCGCCAATTCCGCCCCCGCGCCCGGGTCGCGCAGCCCGCGCACCTGCAGGTTTCCGCGGGAGGTGAGGTCGATGCGGCCGTCGCCGAGGCGGTCCGCGGCGGCCGCCAACGCCTCGGCCTGACGTATCGTCAGCAGGCCGCCGGGGATGCGGATCCGGGCCAGCGCACCGTCGTCGGCGGCGTGCAGCCGCAGTGCGCCGGGGCAGGCGTCGTCGCGTCCGCGCCCCGCCGTCGCTGCGGCGAAGGCGCCGCTCACGGGGGGATCGGAGGGCGACGGCATGGCCGCGAGCATACCCGCGGGGTACTCGGGGACGTACGGGCCGCGGGGCCCGTGCGAGCGGCCCAGCGCTTACTATGCTGCGCGGGCAGGTCACCCAGCCGCGCCCACGCCATCGACGGCATCAGCGGAGGAAACCGGTGCGATTCCGGTGCGGTCCCGCCACTGTCACCGGGGGCCGGCGTGCGAGCGCCGGGGCCTCGGGAGCCAGGAACTCCCGCCGTCCTCCACCGGCCCGGGGCGCGGACCCCGAGGAAGGCACGCCTGACGTGATCCTGCTGCTGTCGACCTCCGACACCGACCTGCTCAGCGCCCGCGCCGCGAACGCCGCCGGCGGTGCCGTCCCTTTCCGCTTCGCCAACCCCGCCCGGCTGGGGCCGGAGGACCTGCCCGGCCTCCTCGACGGCGCCGACCTGGTCGTCGTACGGCTCCTCGGCGGACGCCGCGCCTGGGAGGAGGGCCTGGACGCGCTGCTCGCGGGGCCCCGGCCGGTGGTCGTGCTCACCGGTGAACAGGCCCCGGACGCACAGCTGATGGAGCTGTCCACCGTGCCCGTCGGCATCGCGGCCGAGGCCCACGCGTACCTCGCGCACGGCGGCCCGGCCAACCTGGAGCAGCTGGCCCGCTTCCTGTCCGACACGGTGCTGCTCACCGGCCACGGCTTCGAACCCCCCGCCTCCGCCCCCTCCTGGGGCAGGCTGGAGCGCGCCGCGACCGTCACCGACGGCCCGCTGGTCGCCGTCCTCTACTACCGGGCCCACCACATGAGCGGCAACACCGCCTTCGTGGAGGTCCTCTGCACCGCGATCGAGCAGGCCGGCGCCCGGGCGCTCCCGCTGTACGTGGCCTCGTTGCGCGCGCCCGAGCCCGAGCTGCTCGACGCCCTGCGCGGTGTGGACGCCGTCGTCACCACCGTGCTCGCGGCCGGCGGCACCCGCCCGGCCGACGCCTCGGCGGGCGGCGACGAGGAGGCCTGGGACGCGGGGGCGCTCGCCTCGCTGGACGTGCCGGTGCTGCAGGCGCTCTGCCTGACCTCCTCCCGTGAGGCGTGGGAGGGCAGCGACGAGGGCCTGTCCCCGATGGACGCCGCGACGCAGGTCGCCGTCCCCGAGTTCGACGGCCGGCTGATCACCGTCCCGTTCTCCTTCAAGGAGGTCGACGAGGACGGCCTGCCGGTCTACGCCGCCGACGCCGAGCGCGCCGCCCGCGTCGCGGGCATCGCCGTCCGCCACGCACGGCTGCGGCACATCCCGGTCGCGGAGCGCCGTCTGGCGCTCGTGCTGTCCGCGTACCCGACCAAGCACTCCCGGATCGGCAACGCGGTGGGCCTCGACACCCCCGCCAGCGCGGTCGCGCTGCTGCGCCGGCTGCGGGCCGAGGGCTGGGACTTCGGGCCCGGGCAGGAGATCCCGGGCCTGGTCTCCGGTGACGGCGACGAGTTGATCCGGGCCCTGATCGACGCGGGCGGCCACGACCAGGAGTGGCTGACCGAGGAGCAGCTGGCCGCCAACCCGGTGCGCATCCCGGCCGCCGACTACCGCCGCTGGTTCGCCGCGCTGCCGCAGGAGCTGCGGGACGCGGTGACGGAGCACTGGGGCCCGCCGCCCGGCTCGATGTTCGTCGACACCAGCGCCGACCCCGAGGGCGACATCGTGCTGGCCGCGCTGCGCCGCGGCAACCTGCTGATCCTCATCCAGCCGCCGCGCGGCTTCGGCGAGAACCCGATCGCGATCTACCACGACCCGGACCTGCCGCCCTCCCACCACTACCTCGCCGCGTACCGCTGGATCGCCACCGCGCAGGCCGACGGCGGCTTCGGCGCCGACGCGGTGATCCACCTGGGCAAGCACGGCAACCTGGAGTGGCTGCCCGGCAAGAACGCGGCCCTGTCCGCCGCCTGCGGCCCCGACGCCGCCCTCGGCGACCTGCCGCTGATCTACCCGTTCCTCGTCAACGACCCCGGCGAGGGCACCCAGGCCAAGCGCCGCGCCCACGCCACCCTCGTCGACCACCTGGTCCCGCCGATGGCCCGCGCGGACTCCTACGGCGACATCGCGCGCCTGGAGCAACTGCTCGACGAGCACGCCGCGATCGCCTCGATGGACCCGGCCAAGCTGCCCGCCGTCCGGGCGCAGATCTGGACGCTGATCCAGGCCGCGAAGCTCGACCACGACCTGGGCCTGGAGGACCGGCCGCACGACGCGGAGTTCGACGACTTCCTGCTGCACGTCGACGGCTGGCTCTGCGAGATCAAGGACGCCCAGATCCGCGACGGCCTGCACGTGCTGGGCCAGGCACCCGCCGGCGCCGCGCGGGTCAACCTGGTGCTGGCGATCCTGCGTGCCCGGCAGATCTGGGGCGGCACCGCCGCCCTGCCCGGACTGCGGGAGGCCCTGGGCCTCGACGAGTCCGCGGCCACCCGCGTGACCGCGGACGCGGCCGAGGAGCAGGCCCGCGCGCTGGTGCAGGCCATGGAGGACGCGGACTGGGCGCCGGAAGTCGTCGCCGAGGTCGCCAAGGGCCTGCCCGAGGACGTGGCCCGCGTGCTGGAGTTCGCCGCCCGGCAGGTCGTGCCGCGGCTGGCCCGTACGACGGACGAGACCGATGCCGTCGTGCACGCCCTGAACGGCGGCTTCGTGCCCGCCGGCCCGTCCGGCTCGCCGCTGCGCGGCCTGGTCAACGTGCTGCCGACCGGCCGCAACTTCTACTCGGTCGACCCCAAGGCCGTGCCCAGCCGGCTCGCCTGGGAGACCGGCCAGGCCCTCGCGGACTCCCTGCTCGCCCGCTACCGCGAGGACAACGGCGGCACCTGGCCGGAGTCGGTGGGCCTGTCGCTGTGGGGCACCAGCGCGATGCGCACCGCGGGCGACGACGTCGCCGAGGCGCTGGCGCTGCTCGGCGTGCGGCCGGTGTGGGACGACGCGTCCCGCCGGGTCACCGGCGTCGAGGCCGTCCCGGCGCAGGAGCTGGGCCGCCCGCGCGTCGACGTCACCTTGCGCATCAGCGGCTTCTTCCGGGACGCGTTCCCGCACGTCGTGGGCCTGCTGGACGACGCGGTGCGGCTGGCCGCGGGCCTGGACGAGCCGGACGAGGTCAACTTCGTGCGCGCCCACACCCGTGCCGACCTCGCCGCGCACGGCGACGAACGGCGCGCCACCACCCGCATCTTCGGCTCCCGGCCGGGGACGTACGGGGCGGGTCTGCTGCAGCTGATCGACAGCCGCGACTGGCGCAGCGACGCCGACCTCGCCGAGGTCTACACGGTCTGGGGCGGCTACGCCTACGGGCGCGGCCTCGACGGGCGCCCGGCCCGCGAGGAGATGGAGACCGCCTACCGGCGGATCGCGGTGGCCGCGAAGAACACCGACACCCGTGAGCACGACATCGCCGACTCCGACGACTACTACCAGTACCACGGTGGCATGGTCGCCACCGTCCGCGCGCTGACCGGCCGTTCCCCCGAGGCGTACATCGGCGACTCCACCCGCCCGGAGACGGTGCGCACCCGCTCCCTGGCCGAGGAGACCTCCCGGGTCTTCCGGGCCCGGGTCGTCAACCCCCGCTGGATCGAGGCGATGCGGCGGCACGGCTACAAGGGCGCCTTCGAACTGGCCGCCACCGTCGACTACCTCTTCGGCTACGACGCCACGACCGGTGTCGTCGCCGACTGGATGTACGACAAGCTCGCCCGCACCTACGTCCTGGACCCGGAGAACCGCGCCTTCCTCCAGGAGGCCAACCCCTGGGCGCTGCACGGCATGGCGGAGCGGCTGCTGGAGGCGGAGTCGCGCGGCATGTGGGCCGAGCCGGACCCGGAGGTCGTCGCGCAGCTGCGGCAGGCCTTCCTGGAGACCGAGGGCGACCTGGAGGGCGGGGAGTAGGGCCTCAGCCGATGGTCGGCGCGGCCGAGGCCGGCGGCGCCGCCGAGGGGTTGACGATGAGCGTCGGCTCGCCCGGGACGGGTGTCGGCGCGACCAGGTCCTTGGGGTCCGTGGTCGGACTGGCGGTGGTCTGCGCGACGATCGTCGGGAAGTCCACCAGCCCGGTCCGCTCCATGACGGTGATGTGGTCCAGCACGGTGTCGTTGGCCTGGTCGGCCAGCTGCCGCACGAGGCTGTTCATGGTCGTGGAGCGGACCTTGGCGATCGTGTTGAAGATCTGGCCGTGGGTCAGCCGCAGGATGTTGGCGAGCTTCCTGTCGAAGTCGCCCCCGGAGGCGGAGGACAGGGTGCCGAGGAAGCCCATCTGCTGCGGCGTGGGCTGGTTGGGCAGCGGTATGCCGAGCTGCGTGGCCACCGTGCGGTCGGCGCTGTCCAGTGCGGTGTGCCCGTCGATGAGGTGCCGCCCGGCGGTCTTGACCGCCTGGGTGGTGCCCTTCTGCTCCGCCATCTGCCCGGCGGGGAACTCCCACAGCCCGGCGAGCCGCACCTTGACGACGAATTCCCGGTCGAGGGGGGTCAGCGGCCCGTACGGGGTGGTCACTGCCTGCGCCTCGGGGGAGGACGCCGCCACGTTCGCCCCGGACATCGCCGGGTACACGAGCGCGGCGATCGTGCACACCAGCGCTCCGGCGACCAGGGCGGTCCCCGCCGTGAACCGGTTGGCCTTCATCGCGCCTCCTGGGTCGGGATCCGTACGCGCTTCCGGACGGTAGGGCCCGTCGCGGCGCGGCGGTACTCCTGCGCGATTTCCCTGAGCGCGGGCGGGAGTTGTTGGTACGGTGCAAAATTTCGCCTGTGCAACGGAAAGGGCCCGCGGCGCGGGGCATGTCTCCCCCCGGTCTTGGGCGGGGCGACGGCTCCCCGTAACGCGGACGTCGGCCGGGGGCGCGAGCCTGGGCGCATGGACGCCACCGCGCTGGCACGCTCCCTGCTGGAACCGGTACCGGCCCACCGGACCGCGGGGATCCAGGTGCTGCGGGCCGAGGACTGCGCCGCCGAGGTGGCGCTGGACACCCCGCACGGGCTGACCAACGTGATCGGCAGCCTGCACTCCAGCGGGCTGATCGCCCTGCTCGACGCGGCGGGACTGGCCGCGGTGATCGCCGCGGTCGAGGCCCCCGGGGAGTTCGAGGGCGTGGTGCCGCTCGGGGCCGCGGCGACGGTGGAGTTCCTCGCCCCGGCACGCGGCCGGCTGGTGGCCTCCTGCGCGCTGGGCGAGTCCGCGCGGCGCACGCTGCGGGGCGTGCTGTCCGGGGACGGCGACCGGGCACGGCTGGCGACGCTCGCGGAGATCAGGGACGCGACGGACACCGTGGTGTGCCGCGGGGGCTTCGACTGGAGCGTCCGCCGAGTCCGCCGCGCCTGACCGGGAAACGCCCGGCGAACATCTGACGGCAGGACAGGGAAGGCGCCGCCGGGCCTCCGGCGGCGCCGTACGGTGACCGCACTGCAGGAGAGATCACCGGGGAGCGGGGCGAGAGGTGGGCGACTGGCTGAGCGCCGACAACGTGGTGGCGGTGCTGACCGCGCTGCTCGGTCTGGTGGTCTCCGTCGGCGTGGTCTGGTACGAGCGCCGCGTCCCGCGCCGGCGGCGCATCGGCTACCGCGTCCAGATGGACACCCCCATCGGCAGCGACGACCCCGACGGCGGGGGCGGCGGCCGCAGCGTACGGCTCGGGCTCTTCAACGACCTCCCCGACATGTCGGACGCCACGCTCGTGCTGATCCGGGTCGAGAACGACGGCGGCGAGGCCGTCACCGACACCGACTACACCAACCGCGACCCGGACCGCGCGCTCACCGTCGTCTTCGCCGGCCGCACGGTGCGGGGCGTGGCCGTCACCGAGGCCGACGCCGGGCCGCTGATGGACCACTTCGCCCCCGCGGGGGACACCGGCGGCGTCCGGCACCAGGGCAACGTGATCCACCTGCCCCGGGTCCCCCTCAACCGGGGCCAGCACTTCAAACTGCTCGTACTGCTCACCGGCGGCCACGTCGGCGGCGGCGTCCGGGTCACCGGCGGCGTCCGCGACGGCGTGGTGGTCCCCAACAAGGCCATGCCGGTGGACGCCAAGCCGCCGCTGTTCAGCCGGGCCGCCCGGTGGATCACCATCCTGCTCACCCTCTGCGTGACCGTCCTGGCCGGCATCATCGTCGTCCGCGAGGACCCGCCGCCGCCCATCGGCTGCGCCGCCGGACGGCTCACCGTCACCGGCTCCACGGCCTTCGCCCCGGTCGTGGACGAACTCGCCCGCCGCTACGCCGAGGACTGCCCCGACGCGAGGATCACGGTCGACGCGCACGGCAGCAACGAGGGCGTCCGTGAACTCGCCGACACCGGGGCCTCCGGCGTCGTCGCCCTCTCCGACGGCCCCAAGCCGGACGGCGAGCCGCGCCTGGAGGAGAACCGCGTCGCCGTCTCCGCCTTCGCGCTGGTCGTCAACGACGACGTCCCGGTCCGGGACCTGACCGTCGAGCAGATACGGCGCATATACAGCGGGTCCGTCGTCAACTGGAGGCAACTGGGCGGCCCCGACCTGCCCGTTCTCCTGGTCAGCCGCAACGCCGACTCCGGCACCCGCGACCTGTTCCGCCGCCACATCCTCGGCGGCCACGGCGAGCCCGCCTTCACCTCGCGCGACTGCCGCACCCGCAACTCCCCCGACGACAAGGCCATCCGCTGCGAGCTGGACAGCACGGAACAGGTCCTCAAGACCGTCGCCCGCCTCCCCGGCGCCATCGGCTACGGCGAACTGCGCGCCGCCACGGCCTCCCAGGGCCTGCACACCCTGAGCATCAACGGCCGCACCCCCACCCCGGCCGCCATCGGCGACAGCAGCTACCCCTTCACGGAGATCGAGTACGCCTACACCTACGACCGCCCCGCCACGGGCTCGCTCGCCGCGAGCTTCCTCACCTACATGATCCGCGGCGCCGGCCAGGACGTCGTCAAGTCCCACGGCCACCTCCCCTGCTACAGCCCCGAAGGCCTGGAACGCTGCCGCCGTTGACTCCGCCACTCCCCGGACGGCGTGACGACCACCCCCGCCGACGACATGCGGTTGCCCGGGTTAGAAGGCGAAGTGCAGGAGTGCCATGGTCACCCGTCCGCTAAAGCCCCGATGGCCTGGATCGCTGCCCGCCGTGTTCCTTGCCGCTCCGTCTCCGCAGCCACGACCGGACGCCGTGGCGTGCGACCGCGCCGAGGACGAGGGCGACGAGGACGGCTCCCCAGTCGATGACGTGGGGCAGACCGGGGAAGAGGGCGAAGGACGCGAGCGTGACGACACTCGTCGCGGCGAAGGCCGCGATCCCCGCCCTGCGGAGCTGCTGCGGCTGGTTCTCATCGCTCATGGCCGGCCGGCTCACTGCGTGACGTAGTGGCACTGCGCGACACGCCGGGTGCCGTTGACGACCAGGTGGGCGCAGGCCTTGCCGAAGAGCGGCAGGGTCTGGGGGGCGTTGTTGCGCATGGGGTCGATCTTGCACTCGGCGTGCGTCTTCCCCGGGGATGTTCGGTACGTCCGGTTGTTGGTGTCGGCATACGTGAAATCGATGCGCCAGTTGCAGAAGCCGCGTGTGAGGGCGGCCGCGAAGGCGCAGTCGACCCCCGCGTTCTGGTACGTGATCCGGCGGCCGCTGCCACGCACGATGTGGGTGAACGTGCAGCCGGTGGGGATCTTCACGGTGGCACCGCCGATGCTGTACTCGAAGGTCGAGACGGGGGTGGTGCCCACGGCCGTGGCATGGGCCTGCTGGGGGCCCGACAGGGCGAGCACGCAGGCCGCCGCCGAGGTGGCGGCGAGCCGCAGGATGTGCGCAATGGCCACGGGAATGCTCCTTCCGGGTGGGTGGGACCGGATAAACCCGGAGACCGGGGCCGTGGTTGTGGCCCGGGGGCCGCTTCAGCTCCGTCGTGTGATCTTGAAGCACGCCGGGGCGCGGGAGCTGTACCGGTGTACGTCATGTGGGGTTCGCCGGGGCGTGGGGC
>NZ_JARAVK010000199.1:0-17120 GCF_033792765.1 Streptomyces sp. PA03-6a
CCCCCAGCCTTCGGCCGGGGGGAGGGAGGGCGGCGGGGAAACCGCCCGCCGCAGGCGCAAACAACCCGCACACAACCACCGGGCCGCAAGGGGCGCCCCGGGCCAGAGGCGCTAGCCGATGTGGAGCAGGAGCGTCCCGTCGGCCGCGACCTCGACGCGGACCTGGGCGAGCGTGTCGACGTGGACCGTGGGCTCGTGGGCCGCGGCGCGGGGGCCGACACCGACCACCCGCATGCCGGCGGCCTTCGCGGCCGCGATGCCGACCTCGGAGTCCTCGAAGACCACGCAGTCCTCGGGGCCGAAGCCCAGCTCGGCGGCGCCCTTGAGGAAGCCCTCCGGGTCCGGCTTGCTGGCGCTGACGCGCTCCGCGGTGACCATGACGGCAGGCATCGGGAGGCGGGCGGCGTCCATGCGGGCCCGGGCGAGGGCCTCGTCCGCGGAGGTCACCAGCGCGTGCGGGCGGCCCTGCAGCGCGGCCATGAAGGCCGGGGCGCCCTCGACCGGGACCACGCCGTCGACGTCGGCGGTCTCCTCGGCGAGCATGCGGGCGTTGTCGGCGTGGTTCTCCGCCATCGGGCGGTCCGGGAGCAGCACCGCCATCGTGGCGTAGCCCTGGCGGCCGTGGACGACCTTCATCACGGCGTCGCCGTCGAGCCCGTGCGTCGCGGCCCAGCGGCGCCAGCAGCGTTCGACCACGGCGTCGGAGTTGACCAGCGTGCCGTCCATGTCCAGCAGCAGGGCGCGGGCGGGGACGACGGTGGACGGCGACAGCATGGAACTCCCTCGGACGGACAAATCAAGTGGCCCGCCCGCCGGTCAGGGGAAACGGGCGGAGCCACTTTGTTCCTACACGATACAAAACCGTGCGGCGGTTCCGCCAGGGGGGGTGCCCGAACGCGGTCCCCGCCGGCGCCGGCCCCGCCTCACGGGCCCCGCGGGCCTCGGGGCGCGTCGTCCGTCCCGTCCACGTACTGCAGCAGTCCGTAGGTGAAGCCGGCGGTCCGGCGGCCGGCCCCCGGCGGGGCGTGCGGGTCGGTGAACTCCAGCCGCCAGCGGGTCGGGGCGTCGCCCTCCAGGGGCCGTGCGGGCGGGAACGCCCGGGCCACCTCGTCGACGGTGCAGGACCAAGGCGTGAGGTCGTCGAGGCCCGACAGCTGCGGCCCCCGCTCCCCCGGGGCGCGGACCAGCCACTCGTTCCAGACCGCCCCGCCGCCCGGGGCGCACAGCACCTCGAACCGCAGGGCAGGCCACAGCGGGACCCGCCACAGCAGCGCCGGGCAGGTCAGGTCGCCCACCTTCCGCCGGAGCACCGCCTCCGGCGGCCCGAGCACCGCGCGGTAGCGGCGCTCGCCGCGCGGGAAGCCCTTGGCGTGTCCCCATGCCTGCCAGCGGCGGTTCGCCTCCCGCATCTCGGTTCGGCTCGCCCCGAGCGTGCGCAGCGCCTCCTCCACCAGCTCGGGCCGGTGGTCGGCCATGCGCCGCAGCAGGACGAGCTGGAAGCCCCTGGGGCCGAAGTCGTCGATCGCCACGCTCCCATCCTGCCGGAGCGCCCCCGGGGCCGGACATGGCGGCGCCCGCCGCGGGACCTGGTCCCGGGGCGGGCGCTCACGGACGACGGAGGCCGGTCAGCCCCAGCCGTTCCCGTTCTCGTTGCCGTCGCCGGAGTCCGGGTCCGGTGTCGCGCCGGTCTTCGCCTCCAGGGCCGCCCGGGTGTTGGGCCCGTAGACGCCCTGCGGATCGCCCTTGACCCCGTAGAAGAACTGGAAGCGGGCCACGGCGTCGCCGACCTTCCGGTCGAATTCGCCGTTCGCGGGGCCGTAGTAGAGCCGCACCGCCTTGAGACGGTTCTGGAGGTCCACGACGGCCGGTCCGCTGTCACCGCGCTGCAGCGTCGCGGGCGCCGGCGGCGGCGCTGCCGAGCTGGGCGCCTGGGAGACCTGGCCGCTGGCGGACGCCGTCGGCTGCGACGTGGTGGCGCTGGGCGTCGGGGCGCCGGTCGTGGCCGAGGCCGAGGCGCTCGCGGACGCGAGCGTGGAGGGGGTGGCGCTGGGCGAGGCCGAGCGCGAGGCGGATGCCGAGGGCCGCGCGGAGGACGGCAGTTCGACCGCCGGCTCGGAGGCGCCCTGATCGGGTGCCGCCTCCGTACGGTCCGGCAGGCCGGTCAGCTGGGCGGTGAGGAAGACCGCGCCGACGGCGAGGCCGACCGCCCCGATGCCCGCGCCGGCGACGAGCGCACCGCGGCGGCGGCGATGGGCCCCGGCGCGGCGCCTGCTCACGGCACGGGACGGGTAGGGCACCAGTTCACGGGACGTGGCGGCGACCGGTACCGGCAGCCGGTCCGAGGAGACCGTGCCGAGGTCGATGACGTCGGTGTCCTCCTCCGGTCCAGCGGCCCCCGCGGCCTCCTCCGGCGGCACCGGCGCCAGGGGCGCGGTCGGCGGGTCCGCGTCCTGCGGTGGGAAGGCCTTGGCGGCCCCCGCCGCCACGGCGGCCGGGACGGCCTCCTCCGCGTCCGCGTACTCCTCCGGTCCCGGCACGTACGGCCGTACCCGGAGGGACTCGTACTCGTGCTCCTCCTGCGAAGCCGGTGATGCCGGCTTGTCAGACGCCACCGGCGCCCCCTCCCCATCCCCTGACAGACGCAGTGATTATGCAGACCGCGCATGCCCGGTGCCCAGCGCCTCCGTTCCCGACGGTCGTACAAACGGAGCCAATCTTGTGGAAAGGGTGTGAATATTTATAAGGAAGTGACGTGAACGCGGTACCGGAACGCCGGTGCCCGAGCGGAACGAGTCCGTATGGCGCAGGACGACACCACTTCCCCCGCAGGGCAGGCCATGGCGGACGGCCCGGGGGAAGTGACCGACAAGCGGTCCGTCCACGTCGCGATCGGCGCGCTCGCGCTCGGTCTGCTGCTCGCCGCCCTCGACCAGACGATCGTCTCCACCGCGCTGCCGACGATCGTCAGCGACCTGGGCGGGCTGAAGCACCTCTCCTGGGTGGTCACCGCCTACCTGCTGGCCTCCACCGCCGCCACCCCGCTGTGGGGCAAGCTCGGCGACATGTACGGACGGAAGAAGCTCTTCCAGTCCGTCATCGTGATCTTCCTGATCGGCTCGGCGCTGTGCGGCCTCTCCCGGAGCATGGGCGAGCTCATCGCCTTCCGCGCGCTGCAGGGCCTGGGCGGCGGCGGACTGATCGTCCTGTCGATGGCGATCGTGGGCGACATCGTGCCGCCGCGCGACCGGGGGCGCTACCAGGGCGTGTTCGGGGCCGTGTTCGGCGCGAGCAGCGTGCTCGGGCCGCTGCTGGGCGGGCTGTTCGTGGACACCCTCAGCTGGCGCTGGGTGTTCTACGTCAACCTGCCGCTGGGCATCATCGCGCTCGCCGTGATCGCGACCGTGCTCCACATCCCGGTGCGGCGGACCACGCACCGCATCGACTACGGGGGCATGGTGCTGGTGGCGGCCGCGGCGACCTGCCTGGTGCTGATGACCTCACTGGGCGGTACGACCTGGGCCTGGGGCTCCTGGCAGGTGGTCGGGCTCGCGGTGCTCGGCGTGCTGCTGGTCGCGGCCTTCGTCCAGGTCGAGCGGCGGGCCGAGGAACCGGTGCTGCCGTTGCGGCTGTTCCGCATCCGCACCTTCTGGATGTGCTCGGTGATCTCCTTCGTCGTCGGCTTCGCGATGTTCGGCTCGCTGACCTTCCTGCCGACCTTCCTCCAGGTCGTGCACGGCTACTCGCCGACCTGGTCCGGCGTGCACATGATCCCGATGGTGGTGGGCATGCTGGTGGCCTCCACCGCCTCCGGCCAGGTCGTCTCCCGCACCGGCCACTACAAGGTCTTCCCGATCGCCGGGACCGCCGTCACGATCGTCGGGCTGGTCCTGCTGCACGGGCTCGACGAGACCACACCGGTCTGGGCACTGAGCCTGTTCCTGCTCGTCTTCGGCCTCGGGCTCGGCCTGGTCATGCAGGTGCTGATCCTCGTCGTGCAGAACGCCGTCGGCTACGCCGACCTGGGCGCGGCCACCTCCGGCGCCACCTTCTTCCGCTCCATCGGGGCGGCCTTCGGCGTCTCCATCTTCGGCACCATCTTCTCGACCAACCTCGCCCGCGAGGTCACCGCCGCCCTCGCCGGGCTCACCCTGCCGCCCGGCTTCGACCCGGCGATGATCCAGTCCGATCCGCGCGGGGTGCGGCAGCTCCCGCCGTCCCTGCGCGACCCGGTGCTGCACGCGTACTCCACCGCCATCACCAGCGTCTTCCTGTGGGCGGTACCGGTCTGCGCGCTGGCCTTCGTCCTGGCCTGGTTCCTGAAGGAGCAGCCGCTGCGGCGCACCCTCACCGTGCCCGACGCGAGCGAGACGATCGGCACCAACCCCGTGGACCGCTCCTCCCTCGACGAGATCGCCCGCGGCCTGAGCGTCCTCGGCAGCCGCGAGGCCCGCCGCGACCTGTACGTACGGATCACCGCGCTGACCGGCCTCGGCCTCCAGCCCGCCTCCGCCTGGCTGCTGCTGTACATCGCCCGCACCGGCTCCGCCGACCCCGTCGACCTCGCCCTGCAGACCACGGTGCCGTACACGGTCATCGAGGGCGCCGCCTTCGAGGTCGAGGAACACCGCTACGCCGTCCGCCGGGGCAACCCGCTGTACCTCACCGAACGCGGTCAGGAGGTCGTGGCCCTGCTCACCGAGGCCCGCCGCAAGGTGCTGGCCGAACTCCTGGGCGACTGGAACCCCGAACGCCACGCCGACCTGGCCGCCCTGCTCACCCGACTGACCACCGAACTCTGCGGCCAGGACCAGGACCGCCCCGGCCCCCACCGCCCCCCGGCGTGAGCAGGCGGGGCGGCCGGGACCGGGACGGTCACCGCGGTGACGCGGCGAAGGCGGCGAGCGCGGTGAAGTCGGGCTCGCGCAGGCCGACACGCGGGTCGACGTGGTGCAGGAGTGCCGGACCGGGGTGGTGGGTGGCGACCCAGTCCGTGTCGGCGGGGCCCTGCTCGTCGTCGACCCAGGCGAAGCGGCGGCCGGCGGCGTACGCCACGAGCGCCTCGGTCTTCCAGTGCACGAGGTCGGGACGGTGCGCGAACAGCGCGGCGCCGAAGTCGACGTACGGCAGCTCGGGCAGGCCGATGACGGGCGCGATCCAGCGGTTGGCCTCCGCCATCCAGGTGGTGGCCCAGCAAAGGTCGAAACCCAGCCCGAGCAGCGCCTCGCCGTGCGCGGGGTTGAGCCACACCCGCAGCGGGCGGGCGGAGACGCCGGGCGCCGGCACCCGCAGCGTGGTGTAGCCCTCGGGCCGCCGGGTGCGCTTGGCCGCGTACGGGTTGAGGGGGCCGTCGACGTCGAGGAAGAGCAGCGGCCGGTCCATGGTCGCAGCCTGACGTGCGGTGATCGCGGACGGCAAGGCGGTTTCCCGGGCCGGAGGGCGGCGCCCCGCGGGCACGGGGCGCCGCGCGGGGTCAGGCCTGCTTCGGCGCGGCCTGCTGGACGACCTCGAAGGACCACAGGGTGGACCCGCTGGCGGCCGGCCTGGGCCGCTCCGCACCGCCCTCGCCGCCCTCGCGGTGCGCGGCCTGCATCGGGCCGGACATCCAGTTGCTGAAGTCCTCCTCGCTGCGCCACCGCGTGTACACGAGGTACTGGTCGGTGCCCTCGACCGGGCGCAGCAGCTCGAACCACTCGAAGCCGTCCGAGCTCTCCACGGCGCCCGCCCGTGAGGCGAACCGCTTCTCCAGGACCTCGCGCTGCTCGGCCGGGACGGTCAGTACGTTGATCTTGACGACGCTCATGCGTCCATCCTGCCTCAGCGCACGCGCATCGCCCGCCTAGCGGGCCGCGAACCACGCGCCGAGTGCACCACCCGCGGTGACCAGCAGCGTGAGGAACTTGTACGGCACGTGCTGCACTGTCAGGTGGAGTCCTCCGACTCGCAGCTCCAGAAAGGGTTGCGGCTTGCCCGATCCGTCGTTCGCCTGGCTCAACTCGGCCTCCGATACAGCCGTGCGGCCGTCGTCCCTTACGACCGCGACCAACCTACGGAACCGTAACCTACGGAACCGTAGGTTAGGTGGCCAAGTAACGCAGTTGGCCGAACGAGGACCGCGGTCCGTGAGAGTTCGATCGGGGGGAAATTCGCGTGCCCCCGGTCAGCCCCGCGTGTCACGCTGCCCGGCGGAATGTGTCGTCCCGAGCATGGAGGAGTGCGCTGTGTCCGAGAGCGGTGCGCATGCGGTGTCGGCCCTGTTCTCGCAGGGGCGGCTCACGGTCATCCCGCGCCGGGTGGCGCGGCGCGAGCAGTTGCTGCGGCATCTGACCGAGACCCTCTTCCGGCCCGGGCGGGACTACCACGAGCGCGAGGTCAACGAGGCGCTGCGCACGGTGCACGAGGACTGCGCGGCCCTCCGCCGCTACCTGGTGGAAGGCGGCTGGCTGGAGCGGTCGGCGGACGGGACCGCGTACCGCAGGACGCGCTGAGCCGCGGCCCCGGGCGGCCGGAGACCGCTGCGCGGCGGGCTCAGCGGCCGGCGCTGTCCCGCGGCTGACCGGGACCGGGAGCGGCCGGGCCGGGACCGCCCGGCGTGCCCTGCCGTTGCCCCGGTGCGAGCAGGACCACGCACACGGCGATGACCCACAGCCCGGCCAGCCCGAGGCCGATGAAGCCGGCGTACGGGATGAACATCAGCACGCCAAGGACGAAGGCCACCCAGCCCAGCCAGTGCGGCAGCGGGTCGCCGTCGCCGCGGGAGATCGCCAGCCCCGCCCCGAGCAGCATGACGCCGATCCCGGCCAGGATGGGCATGAACAGGTCGCTGCCGAGGGCGTTGAGCGCCTGGAGGGCGCCGCCGCCGACCAGGGCCCGGTCGCTGGCCTCGACCAGGCTGAGGGTGAGCCCGGCGCTGATCCAGAAGCCGAGGGCGGCCAGGATGCCGCCGGCGAAGGCGACCTGGGGCAGCCAGCCGGTGCGGTCGGACGTGGCCAGGACGTGCCGCAGGTAGCCGGCGAAGAAGACCAGGAAGAGTCCCGCGACGAGCAGCAGGTACAGGCCGACGCCCTGCCGCGTGTCGTGGGTGAGGTAGAACGCCCTGACCGCGACCCCCGAGCTGCCGATCCCCGGGGTGTCCCCCTGGAGCGCGTAGGAGACGGCGGCGAGGATCACGGCGGCCAGGCCGGTGAGCGGTCCGAGTCGCATCGGGGGGTCTCCGATCCGTCCGTTGGCCCCCCAGACCGGTTTCTGTCCGTACCGATGCTGTCACGGCTCGTGCGGGGCCGCCCATCGGCGGCGCCCACCCGGGGTGCGGACCGGTGCGGCTCAGCGGGCCTCGGCGACGGCGGCCCGCTCGGGCGTGGCCGCGGCCTGTGCGGGCAGCGTCACCGGGACGACCGTCTGGGCGCGGCGCTCCCGGCGGAAGACGTACGCGGCGAGGGAGCCGGAGCCGACCAGCGCGACGGCGGAGGTGGCGGTGCCGAGCCAGCCGGCGCCGAGCCACTGGCCGCCCGCGTAGCCCAGGCCCACGCTGTACGCGGCCCAGGCCAGGCCGGCCAGCGCCGACCAGGGCAGGAACTCGCGGATGCGGCGGTGCGCGGCGCCGGCGGTGAGGCTGACGACGGAGCGGCCGGCCGGGGCGAAGCGGGCGAGCACGACGAGCGCGCCACCGCCGCGGGACAGGACGGCACCCAGGATCTCCTGGGCGGTGGACAGCCGGCGGGAGTGCGCCACGTGCTGGTCGATCCACTCACCGCCGCGCCAGGCGAGGCGGTAGGCGGCCAGGTCGCCCAGGGTGGAGGCGACGGCCGCGCAGAGCAACAGGGCGAGCACGTCGAGGATGTCGTTGCCGCCGGCGGCGGTGCCGGCCGTGGCCGCCGAGATCAGCAGGACGCCGCTCGGCATCACCGGCAGGAAGACGTCGAGCACGATGGAGGCGGCTACCAGGGCGTAGATCCACGGTGAATCGAACAGGGAACCTGCTCCGATGAACACCGCGTCCTCCTCTCCCTGCGAGTGCGCGGCGCCACCGAGGTGTGAGGCGGTATCACGCAGAAGCGGTTCTTCTGCGATCCGCTCTCAGCCGTACAGCGTACGCCAGCCATGCTCCTGTGATCCCCTCGGGGCGCGTGACGTTTTCCTCATCTTCGATGGTGACGATCGGGAATAGCACGCGATTAACCGGGAGGGACGACAGAACGTCCCCGGAACGAGATGTTCCGCTCAGCCTCCGGCCCACATCATGGACATGCCACGCATTCGGCCCTCCGGCATCCGGCACCCGCCCTCGCACATGCGTACGCCCGCGACCGGCTGGCCCACTCCGGCGGGCCCGGAACACCACGCTCACCCGAATGAGTGAGTGCAGGGCGCTCCACCCGGTGGGTAGCTTCCGAGAGGAAAGCGGCAGAAGGCAGGGGGAACCACCGCACGAGAAACCTCGTTTCACCGTGAATTGATTGCCTAATCCACGCTTTTGTGCGCGTGGGCCATCGGGCCGCAAGGGAAGGACCATCCATGACGGTTGAGCCGGGTGTCGCGTCGGAGGCGGCGACGGAGAACGGCCAGTCCCAGCGGAGTCTGGGCACCGCTGCCGCGCGGAATTTGGCGACGACCACCAAATCCACGCCGCAGATGCAGGGAATCACATCGCGGTGGCTGCTGCGGGTGCTGCCGTGGGTCGAGGCCGCCGGCGGCGCCTACCGGGTCAACCGGAGGCTCAGCTACTCGGTGGGCGACGGAAGGGTGGACTTCGTCCAGACCGGCTCCGAGGTCCGGGTGATCCCGGCGGAGCTCGGCGAACTGCCGCTGCTGCGCGGCTTCACCGACGACGCGGTGCTGACCGCGCTCGCCGGGCAGTTCGAGCAACGGGAGTTCACGGCCGGGGAGACGCTCGTGGCCGCCGGGCAGCCGGCCGACCACGTCTTCCTCGTCGCCCACGGCAGGATCGACAAGCTGGCCCCGGCCAAGTGGGACGGCCAGGGCGTGATCGGCAGCATCGCCGACGGCGACCACTTCGGCTCCGAAGGGCTGGCCGGCCCCGACAGCACCTGGGACTACACCGCCAGGGCGGCCACCGCCGTCACCGTGCTCGCCCTGCCGCGCCAGGCCTTCCAGGCCGTCATGCAGCAGGCCGACGGGCTGCGCGAGCACGTCGCGGGCTTCGTCACCGGCACCCAGCAGGCGCAGAACAAGTACGGCGAGAAGGCCATCGAACTGGCCTCGGGCCACGTCGGGGAACCTGACCTGCCCGGCACCTTCGTGGACTACGACCTCTCCCCGCGCGAGTACGAACTGAGCGTCGCGCAGACCGTGCTGAAGGTCCACACCCGCGTCGCCGACCTGTACAACCAGCCCTACAACCAGGTCGAGCAGCAGGTGAAGCTGACCGTCGAGGCACTGCGCGAACGGCAGGAGCACGAACTGCTCAACAACCGGGAGTTCGGGCTGCTGCACAACGCCGACTACCGGCAGCGCATCACCACGCACTCCGGACCGCCCACCCCCGACGACCTCGACGAACTGATCAGCCGGCGCCGCAACGCCCAGTACCTGCTGGCCCATCCGCGGGCCATCGCGGCCATCGGAAGGGAATTCAACAGCCGCGGTCTGGTACCGCACACCATCGATTTCCACGGCCACCACGTGCCGTCCTGGCGCGGAATCCCGATCCTCCCCTCCAACAAGATCCCGATTTCCCGGGAGAACACCACCTCGATCCTGGTGATGCGCACCGGCGAGGACAACCAGGGCGTGATCGGCCTGCACCAGACGGGAATTCCTGACGAGTACGAGCTGGGCCTCTCGGTGCGTTTCATGGGGATCGACGAGAAGGCGATCATCTCCTATCTCGTCAGCACCTACTATTCGGCGGCCGTCCTCGTCCCCGACGCCCTCGGCGTCCTGGAGAACGTGGAGATCGCGCGTCCCGGAGCCTAGGCCCGGAGCCTGGCCCCAGCGCGCACGCGGCCTCCGGGAGCGGCGGCGCGTGCTCGTGGCGGGGCGGGCGGCCCCGGCTGCCCCGCACCGTCCGCCACGAGCACGGCCGTCGGCCCGCCGAACCCCCGGGCGGGGCGGGGGTTTTCCCCACCCCGCTTTCGGTGGGCGGCCTGATTCCGGGCACATCGGACGCTCCGTAGCGTCCTGGGTATGACGAAGAGCACCCGCACGTTGAGGACCCTCGCCGCCGCCGCGGGCGTCGTGGCACTGATCGGTACGGCGTCCGCCTGCGCGAACGCCTCCGACGACAGCGAGCCGGAGCGCAAGAGCTTCGCGCTCGACGGGAACGAACTGACCATCGACTCCTCCGACAGCAAGGTGGTGGTGAAACCGGCCGACGTGGACGAGATCCAGGTCACCCGGTGGTTCGACGGCTGGGCCGTGTTCGGCGACACGCCGAAGGCCACCTGGTCGATGCACGGGCACACCCTGACCTTCCGCACCAAGTGCCAGGGCGCCGTGCAGGACTGCTCGGTGCGCCACGAGGTGCTGGTGCCGCGCGGGGTCCGCCTGACGGTGGTCAACGGCGACGGCAGCGTGGAGGCGAGCGGCTTCAGCACCCCGCTGGAGCTCACCACGGGCGACGGCTCGGTGGTCGTCCGGGACGTGACCGGCCCGCTCCGGCTCTCCAGCGGCGACGGCCGGATCGACGCCGGCGGCATCCGCTCCCGCGAGGTCAGCGCCCACACCTCGGACGGCTCGGTGAAGCTGGCCTTCGACAAGGTGCCCGACCTCGTCGAGGCGACGACCGGCGACGGCCGGGTCAGCGTCGTGCTGCCCCACCAGAGCTACAAGGTCTCCGCACGCTCCGGCGACGGGCACGTCAGCGTGGACGTCCCCCGCGACGACACCAGCGGCCACGTCGTGACGGTCCGTACGGGCGACGGCTCGGTGAGCGTCACGGAAGCCGGCCGCTGACCGCAACCGCCCGGCCCGTGTATTCGTCCCAGCCAGGTGGGAGACTGGAGCGGACAACCACCGGCGGCGGACCTGCGGGAGAGGGCGACTGTGACGACGGCACGCTCGTGGTGGCGGCGCGGGGACAACCTGCGCGCCGACGCCCAGGCCGCGAAGGACGCCGCCGCCGAGGCGTTCTACGAGCTGGACACCGCCCAGCGCGACCTGGTGATCTCCATAGAGACCATCACCGCCGTCGACAGCTCCCCCGCCGCGCGGCGCGCGAGCGATGACTTCCGGGCACTGGGCGAGCGCATCGACCAGGTCAGCGCCGCCTACATCGCGGCGGTGGACGCCTACGACCTGGACCGCGACGAGTTGGAGGCCGCCACCGCGGCCCGCGCCCGTACCGAGCTCACCAAGGCGAAGGACGACCTGGTCCGCGCCAGGACCGACCTGGACGCCTTCGCGCGTGGGCTCGGCCCGCTGCTGGACAAGGCCGAGACCCAGCTCGCCCGCCTCGCCCCCGCCGTCGAACGGGCCCGCCAGGCCCTGCTCGCCGCGTCCAACGCGCTGGACGCCGTACGGGCATCGGGTCTTCGCGCCGACGACCTCGCGGCCCGGCTGGCGGCCCTCGGCCCGGAGCTGACCAAGCTCAACCAGGGCGCCGGCACGCACGGCGTGCAGGAGACCATCCGGCGCGCCGACGAGGTGCTGCGCACGGCCGAGGCCATCCGCGCGGAGGCCGAACGCCTGCCCGAGCGGGCCCGTGAGATCGACAAGCGGATCGTGTCGCTGCGGACCCGGACCCAGGCCCTGGCGACCCGCACGGAGGGCGTCGATCCGGTCCTGAGCGAGCTGCGCCGCCGGTTCAGCATGGCGTGCTGGCAGGACCTGCAGCACGTGCCGGAGCGGGCGACGGAGGCCGTGGGCCGCGCGGAGCAGAAGCTCTCGGAGGCGGCGAAGGCCCGCGACGAGCAGCGCTGGCCGGACGCGACGGCCCTGCTCGGCACGGTGCGGGCGCTGCTCGACGACGCCGACGCGGCGGTGTCCGCGGCCGGCGACCGGCTGCGGCGGCTCAACGAGGTCAGCAAGGACCCGCACGGCGAGATCGAGCGGACCCGGTTCGCCGTCCGGGACGCCCAGCGGCTCGCCATGCAGGGCCGTACGACACCTGAGCAGCGGCACGCGCGCCCCCTCGACGAGGCCGTCGCCCGGCTCGACCGCGCCGTCGACGGTCTCCAGGGCCGGCACCCCGACTGGTGGCACTTCCTCACCGAGACCGCAGCGGTGCGCGACATGGCGGCCCGGGTCGTCGCCGCGATCCGCGAGGACCGCGCCTCGGGACGCTAGCCGTACGCGGTGGGCCACCGGCGCCCAGCCACCGCCACTACCGCCCGGCGCAGGACAGCGCGGCGCGGATCTCGGCGGCGGGGTCGCCCTCGTGGTAGACCCGCTCGCTCGGTTCGATGTTGTCCAGGAACTCCTGGTAGCGGACGGCGTACAGCAGATGCGCCAGCGGCTCGCCCACCGTGAGCGCCCGCCGGGGGTCGGCCGCGGGCAGCAGTGCCGACCAGGTCAGGACCCAGGCCTCGGCGGCGGCCTCCCAACTGCGTGGGTCGAGGAACCCCTTTGGTCGCAGGCCGTCGAGGACGGGGTGGCCGTAGTGGCTGTCGGCGAAGTCCACCACGACGACGCGCCGCCCGTCGCAACGCCAGTTCCCCGGGTGGAAGTCACCGTGCACGACGGTGTGCGGCAGCCCGCAGGCGTCCAAGTCCGCGACGAGCGCGGGCAGTCGCCCGGCCAGCCTGCGGGCCCGGGTCCGCTCCGCCGGGGTGAGTTCACGGCCGGCCTGGCCGTCCAGCAGCCGGTGCACCCGGGCGGCCAGGGTCCGTGGTGTGCGGTCGGGCAGCCCGGCGGGCGCCGTCTTCGTGGCGAGCGCGGCCTGGGCGGACGCCAGCCGCCGCGCGGCGGCCGCCGCGACCTGCGGGGCGGCCCGCCGGCAGTCGTCGCCGGGCACGTGCCCGAGCAGCACCCTCCGCCGCGGGGTGTCCGCCGCCAGGACCTCGGGGACGAACGCCCGGTCCACTGCGGCGAAGAGCCCGATGACGGTGGCCTCGCAGGCGTTGAAGCGGGGGCTGGTCGTCTTCAGCCAGGCCGTGCGGCCGTCGCCGGTCGTCATGCGGAACAGCCCGGACAGGTTCCACGTCCTGACCTGCTCGGCCGTGCCACCGCCCAGCACGCCGTGCGCCCAGGCCAGGGCCTCGCGCAGGCCCGGCGCCGTCGCCCAGTCGGCCCGCAGCTCCTCCGGGCCCGGGAGCGCACGGTCGCCGCCGCGGCCCGCGGGCCCGAGCGGCACTCCGTCGGGCGGCCTGCGCAGTGCCTCGGCGTGGTACGTCACCGCGCCGTCGCGCCCGCCTTCACCGCCCTCGACCGCGACCAGCCGCAGCACGGCCACGGGTACGCCGAGCAGGGCCTCCAGGCGTGCCACGACCTCCGTGACGTCGCACCACCAAGGGCCCGCGACGGTGAAGGGGCCGTATCCGCCCAGCCGTTCGCCGTCGTACGTCACCACGACGTCGACCACGCGTCCTGCCGCCTGCTGCTGCGTCACCCGGGCAGTGTCACGCGCGGGGCGCCGTCCCGCGAGGGTCATCCGGCCCCGTCGCGGCCCGTCAGCCGCAGCAGCCTCCGCCGCAGCAGCCCCCGCCGCCCGCGGCCGGGCGGGGGGCGGCCGCCGCGGAGGCGGCGGCGGTGCCGCCGACCGCGACCGTCGACAGGAGCTTGACCGTGTCGTCGTGCCCGGCGGGGCACTCCGCCGGCGCGGCGGACTCCGCCATCGGGCGGCTCAGCTCGAACGTGGTGCCGCAGGAGCGGCAGCGGTACTCGTAACGGGGCATGGGCACAGATTAACCACGGCTCACAGCTTGCGCGCCAGGGTCAGTCCGTCCGCCACGGTCAGCAGCAGCCCCTCGACGCGCCCGTCGGCCGCGACGCGGTCGTTGAACGCCCGGATCCCCGCCGTGTCACCGGTGGCGCGCGGGTCCACGACCCGTCCGTGGAAGAGCGTGTTGTCGGCGGCGATGATCCCGCCGGGCCGCATCCGCGGCACCAGCTCCTCCCAGTAGTTGACGTAGTTGCCCTTGTCGGCGTCGAGGTAGACCAGGTCGATCCACGGATCGCGCGGCAGCGCCCGCAGCGTGTCCAGGGCGGGCGCGATCCGCAGGTCCACGCGGTCGGCGACACCGGCCTTGGCCCAGGCCTCCCGGGCGACCGCGGTCCACTCCTCGGAGATGTCGCAGGCGATCAGGCGCCCGTCCGCGGGCAGCGCCTGCGCCATGGACAGGGCGGAGAAGCCGGTGAAGGTACCGACCTCCACGACCTGCCGGGCGCCGGTCAGCCGCACCAGGAAGGCCAGCAGCGGACCCTGCTCGCGCGCCGACTGCATGCCCGCCGCGTCACCGAAGCGGGTGCGCGTGATCTCGACCAGTTCCTCCTGGACCGGGTCCAGGGGCGGATTGTGCTCGAGGACATACGCGTACAGTTCGGGCGTGAGCTGCGGGTTCTTGGTCTCGGGCACGGCTGCTCCTTAAGGTGGCGGCATGTACGTGGATGACGTCCTCGCCCTGGTGCCCAGCATGCCAGGCAGGCGGGTGCTCCTGGGGTTGGCGGGCGCGCCCGCGGCGGGCAAGTCGACCCTGGCCCGTTCGCTGGTGGCGGGGGTCGACGCACGGCTCGGCGCGGGTACGGCGGCGTACGTGCCGATGGACGGCTTCCACCTCTCCAACGCCCAGCTCGACCGGCTCGGACTGCGCGGCCGCAAGGGCGCGCCGGAGACCTTCGACGTGGACGGCTACGTCCACCTGCTGCGGCGGCTGCGCTCGTGGCAGGGCCGCGCCGTCTACGCGCCGGACTTCGACCGGGACCTCGACGAGCCGGTCGCGGCGGGGATCGCCGTACTCCCCCAGGCCCGGCTGGTGGTGACGGAGGGGAACTACCTGGCCGACGACGGCGCCGGCTGGCACGAGGTCAGGGACCTGCTGGACGAGCTGTGGTTCGTCGAGGCCGAACCCGAGGTGCGTGAGGACCGGCTGCTGGCCCGGCATGTGACGGGCGGTCGCACGGAGGCGGAGGCCCGGGCCTTCATCGAGGCCAGCGAACGGCCGAACGCGCTGCGCGTCGAGGCGACGCGCAGCGCGTGCACACGGGTGGTGCGGACCGGCGGCGTCAGCGGCGCGCCACGCTGAGCATCCGGCGCAGGATCTCCTCCCCCGCCGCCACGCCGGGCAGGGTCAGCGCGTCGACGTGCGGCGCGCCCCAGCCGGTGTCGGCGAGTTCACCGTGGCCGGGACGCCAGGCGGTGTGAGCGGCGAGCAGCAGCTCCGCGTCCAGGAGGGAGTCGCCCGCGGCGAGCACGTGGTCGGCGCCGGTACGGCGGACGACCTCGGCCAGCGCCGCCGACTTGGTGAGCGGCTTGGGCACGGCGTAGACCTTGCGGCCCTGCAGCGAGACCGTCCAGCCGCGCTCCTCCGCCCATTCGGCGAGGTCCTTCACCCAGCGCTCGGGCAGCAGCGACCGCTCCACGACCAGGTAGACGAACAGGTCCTCGGCGACGCGTTCCTTGCGCAGCCAGGTCTCGTCGCAGGTGCGGGCCATGAACTCGCGGACCTCGGCCAGCGGCGCGCAACCCTCGTCGAGGCGGCGGCGCATCTCGGCGTTCCAGTCGTGGTCGGTGTGCCCCTTGACCAGGATGTGCCCGCCGTTGGCGCAGATCGCGTACCGGGGCACGGGGCCCGGGAGGTTGATGCGCCGGTACTGCTTGCGGGTGCGGGTCGTCGCCGGGACGAACTCGGCGGCGGCCGCGAGCCGCTGGATCAGCGCGGCGGCGTTCTCGGTCATGAAGGACAGCGGCCGGCCCTCGTGGACCTCGACGCACAGCAGCCGCGGCGCCTCCTCGTCGGCCATGGACAGGGCCAGGGCCGACGGCGAGTAGATGAGGGTGCGGTCCAGGTCGCTGGCGACGAGGGACTTCACGATCTCGGGGCGCTGCTTCACTTGGCCTCCACCGCCTTGCCGTCCGTTCCGGTCGCGCCCCGGGTGAAGCGCGGGTGGATCAGCCCGACGCACGAGTACGGCAGGTCGTCCACCTCCTCCACCGGGACGCCGCGCTGCTCGGCGAGCAGCCGGATGTGCGCCAGGTCCTGTCCTGCGCCGCGCCGGGCGAGCACCCGCCACGGCACGCGGCGCAGCAGCACCCGGGTGGTCTCGCCGACGCCCGGCTTGACCAGGTTGACGTCCCCGATCCCGTACTCCTCGCTGATCCGCTCGACCGCGGCCCACCCCTCCCAGGTGGGCGTGCGGTCGCCGGCCTGGAGCTCCTTGACGTCCCGGGCGACCTCGTCGGTCACGGCGGCGAAGCGGGCCGAGACCTCGTCCAGGAAGAGGCCGGAGACGTCCGAGCCGGCCAGCTCGCGGTAGAACTTGGCGCCGTGGAACTCGTCGGGGCCGATCAGGTCGGCGCGCAGCACGGTGCGCGAGACGAGGCCGGAGACCGTGGAATTCAGGCACGCGGACGGGATGAGGAAGTCGTCGCGGGTGCCGAAGGTGCGGACGCACGAGCCGGGGTCGGCGAGCACCGCGATCTCCGGGTCGAAGCCCCCGTACGGGGCCACGGCGTCGGCCAGTTCGCGGGTGATGGCGCCCTTGCCGGTCCAGCCGTCCACGAACACCGCCCGCGCGGGGTCGTGGTGCTCCGCCAGCCAGCGCAGGGCGGTGGTGTCGATGCCCCGGCCGCGGACGATGGACACGGCGTAGTGCGGCAGGTCCAGGCCGTGCGCGTGCCGGGCCCAGCGGCGCATCAGCACGCCGACCGGGGTGCCCGCCCGGGCCAGCGACACCAGGACGGCGTCCGGTCCGCGTTCGGCGAGCACCAGTTCGGTCACGGCACCGACGGCGCGGGCGATCCGGCCCGCGGATTCCGCCAGCGCGACCCGGAACAGCTCCTGGTACTCGGCGCTGGGCTGGTACTCCACGGGCAGCGACTCCGCGTAGTGCGCCCCGCCGCTCTGGATCGCCTCCTCGCGCTCCTCGGTCGGCGCCTCCAGTTCGGTCTCGGAGAGGTCCTTCAGCAGCCAGCCGACCTCGTCGGGCGCGTACGAGGAGAACGCCGGCCCGCGCAGCGGCTCCGGGAGCGTCGGGGCGGCGTTCTCCTCGTACGCGCCCGACGAGGT